>JANOJK010001093.1:0-2464 GCA_031408165.1 Acidobacteriota bacterium
GTATGTCTAAGCATTTCGGATTCCTTGGGGTTATGGGATCCTTGTAAGGCACCGACTGTGCCACGGCTTGTCAGCATAGCCAGAGAGGTCCCACTAAGGTATTCGTGACAGGACAAAATATGACAAATTAACCCACACTGGTTGCTAGCGGGCCGAAATTGAGCTACCATCCGCCCACAAGCCGAACCGTAAATTTCAGGCGACTCAGCCAATACATTGGCCGTCCGGCAGAGTCGGCACTCGCGGGTAATCGATACCCTTCAAAAACCCAGCAAAACAGGGCTTTCGGAATGAGCCAATAATTGGCCGGTGAGGTTCAACAGTGGCCCGACATGTTCGTCAGCTCCTCGCGCTTTGCACGCTCCTCCTCACGGTAGCTTGCAGCCGCTCCGCGCCGGACCCGACACCGGCTGGCGGCGGGCCCGCCCGCGGCGGCACGCTGACCGCCACGATCCGCAGCGAGCCTCCAACCTTCAACCGGTTTGCCCCCAACAGCGTTCACGCCGCCGTCGACGTCGTCACGCGGCTGACCCACGCGACGCTCGTCCGGTTCAATCGCCGGACCGGCGACTTCGAGCCGTGGCTCGCCGAGAAGTGGGTCACCTCACCCGACGGCCGCACGGTGACGCTCACCCTCCGCGACGGCGTCAGGTTTTCCGACGGCGTGCCGTTCACGTCGGCCGACGTGGTCTTCACGTTCCGCGCGCTCTACGACCCGGCGGTCCACAGCCCCGTCGCGGACGGCGTCAAGGTGCAGGGACAGCCGCTGCAGGTCTCCTCCCCGGACCCGCGGACCCTCGTCATCACGCTGCCCGCGCCATTCGCGCCGGGCGTCGGGCTGCTGGACACCGTCCCGATCTACCCGCGGCACCAGCTCGCGGCCGCCCTCGACGCGCACGTCTTCGGCGCGGCCTGGGGCCCCTCGACCAAGCCGGGGACGATGGCGGGGCTCGGGCCGTTCGTCATCGCCGAGTACGTCCCGGGCCAGCGCATGACCTTCACAAGGAACCCGCACTACTGGCAGAAGGACGCCGCGGGGATCCAGCTGCCCTACCTGGATGGCATCGTGATGGAATTCCTCGCCAGCCAGGACGCCGAGATCCTGCGGCTGCAGGCGGGGACCGCCGATCTCATGACCATCGCGGAGGTCCGCTCCGAGGACATCGCTTCGTTGAGGCGGCTGCGCGATCAGGGGGCCGTGCAGCTGACCGACGTTGGCGTCGGCGTCGATCCGAACGCGCTCTGGTTCAACCTCACCCCCGGCGCCGCCGCGCAGAAGACCAAGCCATACCTGCAGCGGACCGAGTTCCGCCAGGCGATCGCCTATGCCGTCGACAGGGACGCCATCGTCAACACCGTGTATCTCGGCGCGGCGGTCCCCGTGTACGGACCGGTCACCCCCGGCAACCGCACCTGGTATTCCGACACCGCTCCGAAGTATCCCTACGACCTCGCTCGCGCCAGGGCGCTGCTGGCCGGCATAGGCCTGACGGATCGCAACGGCGACGGCACGCTGGAAGACACCGCGGGCCGGCCCGCGCGGTTCTCGATCCTCACGCAGCGCGGCAACATCCGCGAGCGGGTGGCGACGATGATCCAGGAGCAGCTCCGGCTGGCGGGGATTGCCGTCGACGTCGTGGGGCTCGACCCCTCGTCAATCTTCGGGCGCTTCGGCGCGGGAGACTACGAGAGCATCTACTTCGGCTTCCAGGCCAGCTCGTTCGATCCGGCGCTGAACATGGACTTCTGGCTGAGCGGCGGACAGGCGCACGTCTGGAATCAGGGGGCGCCAGCGCCGTGGGAGAAGGCCATCGACGACCTGATGCAGCGGCAGGCCGCCGCCCCGGCGCTCGCCGAACGGCAGCGCCTGTTCGCGGAGGTGCAGAAGATCTTCGGCGAGCACCTCCCCGAGATCTACTTCGTGGCCCCGAAGGTGGCGGTCGCCACCAGCCGCCGCGTCGGCGGCGCCGTGCCGGGTCTCCTCGAGCCCAAGGTCCTCTGGGACCCGGCCTCGCTCTACCTGACCCGGCGGTGACGCCACCTAACCCCCGTGGCTGGAACGGCCGACAAGTCTGATAGTCCGCCATGTCCCTGTTCCTGCTCCGGCGCGGCCTCGCCGCCCTGTTTCTCGTCTTCGCGGTGACCTCGGGCGCCATGCTGCTTGCGCAGCTCGCGCCGGGGGACTACGCGTCGCAGTTCGGCCTTTCGAAGGAGCAGATTGCCGCGGAGCGCCATCGCCTGGGCCTGGATCGCCCGCTCGCGGAGCAGTACAGCCGCTGGCTGACGCGCACCCTCACCCTCGATCTCGGGGAATCGTTCCAATACCAGCGGCCGGTCCTGGACCTGCTGAGAGAGCGCGCCGGGAACACCGCCCTCCTCGCGCTCGCCGCGCTCATCGTGGCGACGCTGCTCGGCATCCCGACCGGCATCCTCACGGGCAGCCGCCGCCGTGGCCCGATCGTCC
>JANOJK010000707.1:0-7347 GCA_031408165.1 Acidobacteriota bacterium
CATCGTCCCGCGGGCTCTCGGGCCGTTGGTGACGAGCGCGCGATTGGCCGTTGCGATCGCAACACAGTCAAGGAACTTGGGGGGCGGGGGTCAGAATCGCCGCAGGTAGGATGCCTTGAGAAACAATCCGCGATTGATCACCAGGTAGCGGCGGCTGGAATCGCCCGGCCCGACCAATCCGGATCCCTTCTCGTACAGCGCCCCGTACCCGGCATGAAACACCGTGCCGGGCACGAACTCGTATGACCCCAGAAAGTCGGTCAACACGCGGCGTTGCGAGCTGTCGTAGCGCGCCAGCATGCGCACCAGAAAGTGTTTGTCGAACTGATACGTCGTCCTCGAATTGACGATGTTCACCGCGTAGACGTCGGCGCCGGTCTCGGGCCGCCAGAACCGGCTGCGGCTGAACTCCAGACTCTGGGACAGGTGCTGGTTCGGCTGGACCGTCGCCTCGATGCCGTAGTTGCGCGAGCGGCCCTGGAACGGCGCGGTCTCGTCGTAGAAGATCGCGGGGCCGCCGCCGTAGTTGCCCCCAAGGTTCAACCAGCGCAGCGGCTGCATGCTGCCGAAGAAGTTGAAATCGCTGCCGACCTTGTACTTCGTGCCCTGCCACGACTCGTGACCGCGGCCGTGAGAGAAATTCAGAAAACCTTGACGGGTGACGTTGAAGCGGATGCCGGTGTGCAGGTAGTCTTCGTCGCCGTTCTGGACGCGATCGCGGCCGTACTTGGCAAAATAGAACGGGTGGATGCGCTGCAGCCACGACGATTTCGGATAGAAGTTCACTTCGCTGAACGACCACACGCTGGTGAACCCGGTGCGGTTGTAGAACGCCGTGTCCATCACGAAGTCCTTGTCGTAATGTTCGGCCTGGGTGATGCTGAACAAGCGCCGGGTCGAATAGCTATAGCTCGCCTGGGCGGTGTTGCCCTCGAGGCCGGTATTGTCGCGATCGCCGGTGCGGGACGTCAGGAACGTGGCGGTCAACGAGTGCGCGTCCGACGGTCGTAGCGATACGTCACCGCCGGCGACGAGGTTGTGCCGGCCGTCGTGCTGCGTATGGGTGAAGATGCCACCCACATAATCCGATCGCTGCAGCCCATACGTCGCGCGGCCGACCGTCGTCACCTTGTTCCGCACGTCGAAAGGCGCGCCCTCGATCGTGAGCGGCGGCGTCGGGCTGTCATCCACCGCATTCAACACGCCGAACGTCGTCTTGCCGATCGTCCCGGTGAGCTTCGATCCGTAAATCGGATCGACGATCCGGCGGGTGTGTACTGCCGTGCGCATGTTGCCGTCGCCTTCGGTGCCGGCGATGTTGAACAGGCCCATGCCTTCCATGAAGAACGGACGCTTCTCAGAGAAGAACACGGGGTAGCGCTGGTTGACCTGCACCTGGAAAGCGTCACTCTCGACCTGGCTGAAGTCGGGATTGATCGTGCCGTCGAGCGTGATGCCGGACGTGATCCCGAGCTTGGCGCTGGCTCCGAAATTGTACTTGTCGTCGGCCGGGTCCCACGTGCTCGTGTTCGCTGCGCGCTGCTGACCGATGCCGTAGGTGACACTGGGCAGCACCTCGACGAGACGCCGTGGCTCGAGATTGCTGAAAATCAATCGTGACGGCCGGTCGAAGACCCACTGCCCCGGCAGCATCTCGGGCCACGCGTACGAGTAGCCGATGCGGCTGACCTTTCGGAACAAGACGAGGTTCATCTTCACTTCGTCGCCGCCAGAGAAGCGCAGTGTCTGCAGCGGGATCTGCACTTCGACGACGTAACCGTCGGCGGTCTTCTTCGCGGCGCTGAACCACACCATGTCGGCGTCGAACTGCTCGCCCGACGCGGACGTGTTGAGCGCATCCATCTGACTGGCGCTCGGATTCGAGAACAGATGATAGGCGGCCTGGCCGGTGGCGGCGGAATCGAGGCTCACCGCAATCCAGTCGTCGCTGAACGCGGCGTCGCGCTTGGCGATGTTCGTGCGGATCTTCGCGGGCTCGTTATCGAAACAATGGAACGCGAAGTAGATGCTGCGATCGTCGTAGGCAATGCGGACGTCGGTCTTGTAGACGTCCGGCATCTTGTCACCCCGGTTCGGATTGTACGAGACCCATTGCCCGGTCGGCATCGGTGCCTGCGTCCACACCTGATCGTCGAGGATGCCGTCGAGCTTGGGCGGCTCGGACGCGCGCGGCACCCGGTACTCCGCCGTTGACTGCGCAAACGCGCTTGGGCCCAGGCAGAGGCAAAGCGCCGCGGTTACGCACAGTCCTTTCATAATGGCTCATGGATTGGACGAGCGGCAGGTCCAGATGGTTGCGGCGAGCAGTCCGGAAAGCTCTTCCTCGTGGCGCTGACCGATCCGGCGACGCTGCTGGCGGCGCCGTTCGTCCCGGCGACGCTGGGCAGGCCCCCTGGCCTATTCCTGGCGCAGTGTCTCCATTGGATCGAGGCGCGCCGCGCGCGTGGCGGGGATCCAGGCGGCGGTCATGCTGGCAGCCACGATCACAATGAGGCTGGCCGCGTAGGCCACCGGATCGGTGATGTGCACGATCTCGGCGATGAAGGCGCCATTCGGCGTGGCGATCAGCGCCGTCGCGAGTGCAGCTGCGAGTCCGGCGCCGGCGATCAGCCCGTACATCACAGGCCGCGTGGCCTGCGACAGTATCAACTGCGTCACCTGCCGTGAGGAGGCGCCAAGCGCCATCCGCACGCCAATCTCCTTGTGGCGCTGCGCGACGAGGTACGACAGCACGCTGAACAGTCCCGACACCGTCAGCAACAGCGCGAGCCCTCCAAGAATCAGGGACACCCAGAATGCGATCCCCAGCAAGAGCGTCTCGAGTCTCGCGAGGCTCCGCAGGGTCACGATCGTGCTCATGTCCGGATCGATCCTGGTGAGACGGTCGATGAGGGTTTGCCGGGCCAGGTCGGGATCGCCGTTGACGCGCGCGACGAGCGACGTATTCGGCGCGTCACGTCCGGCCGGCACAAAAACGTCGGCATCCCTGACATCGGTGAAGCGGAAGCCCGGCACGTCCCGCGAGACGCCGATCACCGTGACGATGCGCGGCGGCACCGGCGCCTCATTGTCCGGCCGTGTCCCGGTCGTGAGGTCCTCCTCGAGCCGGAACGTTTCGCCAACGCCGTCACGATTCGGCCAGAGTGCTCGGGCGAGCGACGCCGAAACAATGACCACGGGATGTTCGTCGCGCTCGGCCGCCGTGAACGAACGCCCGCGCACGATGGGAATGCCGAGCACGTCGAAATAGCCGCCAGAGATGTATTTGTAGCCCACAGGCGTCTTGCCGGCGCCCGTGTCGGCGAACGCGTCGCGCGCCGCGGTCAACAGGGCCGGCCGGATGGCCGCGTGTGCCGAGATCGTCGGGTCCGTTGCGATCGCCTGCAGCACGGCGGCTCGCTTCGGCTCATTGATGAAGTCGATGACAACCGTGTCCGCCGTGCGAAGCCCCGGATCGAAGCGCGACGATGCGATCCCGCTGCGCAGGAAGATGGCGGCGCAGATGAGCAGCAGCGCCGACGCGAACACCTGCACGCCAATCAACGCGTTACGTGCGCGTCCGGGACGCGCGTCCTTCATCAACTCGCCACGCAGCGTCCGCACCGGCTCGATCCGCGTCGCCTGCAGCGCCGGCACCAAAGCAAACAGCCCCGTTGCCGCTGTCGCCGAGACGACCAGAAACAACGCGACGCGCCAATCGGCGGCGGGGACACTGAGATTGACGTCACCGAGGTCGACTGGCGCCACGCGCAACACCCAATAGACCGTGCCTTCGAGTGCCAGCCTGGAGAACAGGTAGCCGCCGACCGCGGCCGCCATCGCGAGCAACAGGCTCTCGGTCATCAACTGCCGGACGATGCGGCGCCGTGAGGCGCCGAGCGAGAGCCGCACGCCGATCTCACGCTGGCGTGCCACGCCGCGCGCGAGCAGCAAATTGGCGACGTTGGCGCAACCGATCATCAGAATCAGCCCGAACGCGAAGAACAACGGGGTGAAGACGGCGACGGCTTCCACTGGTTGCTGAAGAGTCCCGCGTCGGGGCACCAGCTCGATGTTCATCGTGCGGCGGTCGGCGCCGGCGGCTGACTGGTTCGAGTCCCACGCCGCCAGCCGGGCGCGAGCGTGCTCCCTCGACATGCCGGGTTTCAGCCGGCCGACGATCTCCACGCCGACGCGGTCCTCGCGGCCGCGATAGCCGGGACGGAACTGCGCGATCTGCGACAGCGGCGCCCAGAAGTCGGGCGCGCTCGCCTGGAGGCCCCGGAAACCGGCCGGCATGACGCCGACGATCTCGAAGGGCGCGCCGCTGACGAGTACGGTCCGTCCCAGCACGTTCGGGTCGCGATTGAAGCGGCGGGTCCACCCTTTGTCGCTCAGGACGATAACGGGATTCCCCCCCGACTGGCCATCGTCCGCTGGACTGAGGGCGCGTCCCATCACGGCATTGACGCCCACGACGTGGAAGAAATTGCCGGTGACCAGCGTGACCGCCATCATCCGGCCGTCGACGCGCAGGTCCCTGTCGGGGAGCGCAGCATAGACATCCGTGAAGACGTTCGTTTCCGTTCGCAACGCCTCGAAACGCGGACGCGTCAGGAGAGGGCCGCCGCCGTTGGCGAGCGGCGGGCGCTCGACGGCGTACATCGCGCTGATGTCCGGGACGTGATCGACGCGCAACAGGAACGTGTTCAGGATGGTGAAGACCACCGCCACCGCGCCGAGGCCGATCGCGACAGTCACCACGATCGTCAATGCGGCCAGCGGCGCCCGCCTGAAGGTCCGCGCGGCGTACTGGATGTCACGGATGGTGTTGTCGATCTGGCTACTCATCGCGCAAGGCAATCAGCGGGTCGATCCGGGCCGCGCGGCGGGCCGGGAGATAGCTGGCGAAGAGCGCGACGCCGATCAGCACGAACGACACCGCGGCATACACTTTGGGATCGGTCGGCCGGACGTTGAAGAGCAGGGTCGTCATGGAGCTGCTCAGGAGGGCGGCGCCAATCAAACCCAGCACGACGCCGATGCCCCCCTTCCACAACCCCTGTCGCACGATCAGGCCGGCAATCTGCCCCCGCGAGGCACCGATGGCGCTGCGCACGCCAATCTCGCGCGTCCGCTGGGAGACGTCGTAGGCGAGCACGCCGTAGATGCCGAGGGCCGACAGGAACAGTGCCAGACCGGCAAAGGCCGCGAGCAGCAGCATCACCGCGCGACGGTTGTCGAAAGAGGAGTCCACCGCCTCCTCCAGCCCGCCGGCGTCGAACAGTGGCAGCTTCGGATCGATTTCGCGCACCTTGGCGCGCAAGGCCGACACCGCGTCGCTTGCGGGCCGGTCTGTCCGGAGGAACATCGTAAATCCGCCCGGGCGTCCTCCCTGGACGACTTGATAGATAAACGGGTTCCCGCTCTTCTCTTCGACCCCGTTGTGCGGCACGTCTTTCACGACGCCGATGATCGTGGGCCAGTCTTCAGGTTTGGCCGGACGGCCCCCGAAGGCGAACTTTCCACCGATGGCAGAACGATTGGGAAAGAATTTCCGCGCGAAGCTCTCATCGACCACAAACCCGCGGCGTCCGGGAACCGCATCCGCTTCTTCATAGAAGCGGCCTTCCACCATCCTCAGCCCCAGTGTTTCGCGGTACCCCGGCGTCACGAGGACCCGGAAGGCGCCCGGCTGCGGCGAACCCGGCGGCAGCGTATCAGTCTCCAGGGTGAACGCGTTGATCGGCAGTCCCCCCTGGAAGGGCGTGGACGCGGACAGCGCGACGGACGTCACTCCAGGAATCTCCCGCATCGCGAGCAACAGGCGTTCGCGGATTTTGCTGGCGGCCTCGTCGCTGGCCCGATGTTCTCGCGTCAACGCGACGCGCGCGGTCACCACCTGCGACGCGTCGAGTCCGGTATCCACCTTCAGCGCCTCGGCGAAGCTCTGAATCAGCAGGCCGGCGCCGGTCAGCAGCATCAACGCCACACCGACCTGGGCCACCACGAGGACGCCGCTCAGCGCGCGCACGCCTCGGCTCGACGACGAGCCACGCGAACTGCTCTGCATCACCGCCGCCAGATTCGTGCGCAGGATGTGGAACACCGGGATCACGCCGATGATCACCCCGATCGCGAGCGCGAGCGCGACGGCGAATCCGAGCACGCGCCAGTCGAGCGTCGCCGGCAGCGACTGGGGCAGCATCCTGGCCAGGTAGACATTCGTCATCCGCAGCGCGCCCCAGGCCACCGCCAGCCCTAACGCCGCGCCGATTGACGTCAACAGCATGCTTTCCAGGAGAAACTGCCGCGCGATCGTCCCGCGTCCGGCGCCGAGCGCGGATCGAATGGCCATCTCCGATTGCCGGGCGTTCGACCGTACGAGCAGGAGATTCGCCACGTTGAAACAGCCGATGAGCAGCACGAACGCGACCCCGCCTTGCAGCATCAGCAGCGTCGGCCGCACCGGCTGGACGCGCTGCTCCTGGACCCCGCCGACGTTCATCGTCATGCCGGAGCGCTCGACGAAAGACTTCAGCTGCGGCGGACCCGCGTCGACGTAACGCTTTTCCAGGACCTTGGCCTCGGCGTCCGCCTGGCCGGCCGTGGCGGCCGGCTTGAGGCGCCCGAACAACTGGATGCCGACGCCGTAGCGGCCCTGTGGATTCTCCTGCGCCGGGGCCCAGCTCAACGGCACGATGAACTTCATGCGCGCATCGAACGCCTCCAGGACGCGCGGCGCCACGCCGATGACCTTGTACGCTTCATCGTCGATGCGAACTTCCTGGCCGAGCACCTCCGGGCTTTCTTGATACTGCGTCTGCCAGTAGGTTTGCGTCAGGACGATGACCTTGTCGGCGCCCGGTTTGTTCTGGTCCTTTGTGAAGAAGGCGCCGAGCAGGGGCTGTATCCGCAGGATGGGGAAGATTTCGGCGGTCGCCCGTACGCCGGGGATGCGAACCACGGAATCCTTTTCTCCCACCAGGCCGTAAAAGAACGTCCACAGCGCAAGGCTCTCGTACGAGGTCCCGTTCTTCGAATAGTCAAGGTAGAACGGGACGTTGGCCGGCATGTGGTGCAAGCCGGCCTTTGGCGCCGACGAGTACAACTCCACGATCCGCTCCGGCTCCTGGAACGGCAGCGGCTTCAACATCAGCGAATAGACGGTGGAGAAAATTGCGGTTGTCGCGCCGATGCCAAGCGCCAGCGTGAGGAGCGTGGTTGCAGTGATCCCCTTGGACTTCCACAGGAGACGGAGGGCATGCCGCAATTCCGTTGACATCATCGTTGAAGGCTCGGATTCCTTGGACGAAGTATCGCGGAAGGGTGTTTCAGGAAACGCAC
>JANOJK010001110.1:0-2374 GCA_031408165.1 Acidobacteriota bacterium
AGACGATCGCGTCGCGGCGCGCCTGCGCGGTTTCGGGCCGGTCGGGATCCTCGCGATCGCCGCCATCCTCGCCGGTAACGCCCTCGTCATCCCGCTGAGCGCGGGGCTCGTGCTCCTGTGGGCCTGGCGATCGCGCACCCCCTGGCGCGAGATTGGTTACGCGCCGCCGGAGAGCTGGATCCGCACGATCGCGATCGGCCTCGTCTTCGGGATCGCCTTCAAGCTCCTGCTGAAGGCGATCGTGATGCCGCTGCTCGGCGCGCCGGCGATCAATCAGGCGTATCACTACCTCGCGGGGAACCGGGAGGCGATTCCCTACGCGCTCTTCATGCTGACCGTCGGCGCGGGATTCGGCGAGGAGACCGTGTTTCGCGGCTACCTGTTCGAGCGGCTCTGGAAGCTTCTCGGGACCGGCACCGCGGCCACGACGGCGATCGTCCTGTTCACGTCCACCTGGTTCGGCCTCGATCACTACGCCGTGCAGGGGCTGCCCGGCGCGGAGCAGGCCGCGATCGTCGGACTGATCTTCGGCACCATCCGGGCGGTCACCGGCCGCATCTGGATGCTGATCGTCGCGCACGCCGCGTTCGACCTGACGGCCTACGCGATCATCTTTTGGGATGTCGAGTCAGTGGTGGCGCACTGGATCTTCTAATGGGTGGGCTGTCACGGGCCGACGGCTCTCCACGAAGGCACGAAGGCACTAAGACACGAAGGTTCCTTACAAAAAAAGTTCTTCGTGCCTTGGTGCCTTCGTGCCTTCGTGAAGTCCCGTGGGGCCGTCTCACCGGCGCAGGCGTTCGAGCAGCGCCAGGAAATCGGCGGGCGGCGGCGCTTCGAACTCGAGCGGCCGCTCGTCCGCCGGGTGCTCGAATGCGAGCTGATAGGCGTGCAGGGCGTGGCGCTCGAACTGGATCGTGCGCAGCGCGTCGGGTCCGCCGGTGTAGCGCTTTTCGCCGACCAGGGTGTGCCCCCGCAGCCGCGCCTGGATCCGGATCTGGTTGCGGCGGCCGGTCTGCAGCTGCACTTCGATCAGGGCGGTGTCGCGGAACGACTCCAGCACGCGGTAGTCGCAGATGGCTTCGGTGCCGCCCCGTTCGCGTGGACGCGTTTCCTTCTGGATGAGCGCTTTCTCGTCCCAGACCAGGTGGTTGCGCCACGTCCCCTCCGGCGGGTCGGGGCGGCCGTAGACCACGGCGAGGTACACGCGCCTGGGCTCGCGGCGTTGGAACTGCGCCCTGAGCTGCGACTGCGCGTGCGCGTCCTTCGCGAAGACGACCAGTCCCGAGGTGTCCTGGTCGATGCGGTGGACGACGAACGGCCGTCGTTTCCCGAAGGGGCGGAAGTGATCCGCGATCCGCTCGTACACCGACGGCGCCTCGGCCTTCCGCTCGAGCGGCACGCTCAACAGGCCCGCTGGCTTGTTGACGACGAGGAGGGCCTCGTCCTCGAAGATGATTTGCAGGTCGCCCACGTGCGTGACGGCCCGTTTGACGCGGGCGCTGCCCGGCCGGTCCATCCAGACGCGCACGATCTGTCCGGCGTCGAGCCGGGTCGAGGCGTCCGCCGCGCCGGCTTCGTCCCCGTCGAGGAACACCTTGCCGCGTTCGAGCCCCGCAAACGCCCTCGCGCGCGAGCCGAGCCGCTCCGGCGCCGCGAGATATTTGTCCAGGCGGACGCCGGCCTCATCCGCGCGAACGACCCACTCCGAGTCCGGCATCGTCGATAGTGTGCAGCAATCGGGGCCGGTCCGGGGGACAATGGAGGGATGCCTCGTACCGCAGATGCCGCGCCTTCAGGTTTCGCCTCGCTCGGCCTCGCCGCCGACATCGTGGCGTCGGTGACCACCCTCGGCTACGAAGAGCCCACGCCGGTTCAGCGCGAGACGATCCCGATGATGCTGTCGGGGCGCGACCTGCTCGCGCAGGCCGCCACCGGAACGGGCAAGACCGCCGCCTTCGCGCTGCCCATGCTCCAGCGGATCGCCGCCGGCGACACCGGCCGGCGCACCGCCGGGCTGGTGCTCGTCCCGACGCGCGAGCTCGCGATGCAGGTGGCCGAAGCCATTCACAAATACGCGCGCGGCGGACGCCTGAGCGTCGTCCCGCTCTTCGGGGGCGCGTCGATGCAGCAGCAGATCAGGTCGCTCGAGCGCGGGGCGAGCGTCGTCGTCGCCACGCCGGGTCGCGCGCTGGACCATATCCGCCGCAAGACCCTCGCGCTCGACAAGCTCCAGGTGCTCATCCTCGACGAAGCCGACGAGATGCTCGACATGGGGTTCGCCGAGGACTTGGACGCGATTCTCGAGGCCACGCCGCCGGGGCGACAGACGGCGCTCTTCTCGGCGACGATCCCGGCGCGCATCCTGTCGATT
>JANOJK010000297.1:0-2908 GCA_031408165.1 Acidobacteriota bacterium
TCTTTTTCGTTATAGTAGAAAAAGACCATGACGCGACGCGGGTATCTCGGCGACCTCGAGGAGATCGTGCTGCTGGCCGTCGCGCGCTGCGAACCCGAGGCCTACGGCATGCGGATCCGGCAGGAGATCGAGGAGCAGTCCGGGCGGAGCGTGGCGATCGGCGCCGTCTACGCCTCGATCGAGCGGCTGCAGGACAAGGGCTACATCCGCCCGGCCGCCGCTCCGGGCGGACCCGACCGGGACGCCCGCGCCCGGCGCTTCTTCGCGATCACCCCCGCCGGCCGCCGTGCCGTCGAGGAGACCGCGGCGCTGCGCGACCGGCTCTGGCGCGGCCTCCGGATCAAGCGCCCGGCGGAACGGACATGATCGCGCTCGCGCGCGGTCTGTTGAAGGCGCTCCTCCCTGCCGACGTCCGCGAGGCCGTGCTCACCGAGCTCGACGCCGAATACCGGCGGGTCATCCGCCCGTCGCGCGGGCGGCTGCGCGCCGTCGCGTGGTACTGGCGGCAGACCGTCGGCTCGGCCGGGCCGGCCCTTTCCATGCGCCGCCGGCGGCGCGCTGACGGGAGAACCCCTATCCTGGCGATCCTCACCCGCTGGCTCCGCGAAGCGGCGCAGGACGCGCGCTTCGCCGGCCGGATGCTCACGCGCCAGAAAGGCTTTACCGCCGCGGCCGTCGCCACGCTTGCCCTCGGCATCGGCGCGAACACCGCGATCTTCAGCGTGGTCGACGGCGTGCTGCTCCGGCCGCTGCCGTATCGGGAGCCCTCGCGCCTGGTGCGCGTCTGGTCCGCCAACCCGCGCGGCATTCCACGCAACGCGGTCTCGCCGCCCAACTACTTCGACTGGCGCGACCAGGCGCCGGGTTTCGAGGCGCTCGCCGCATACGTCTCGTCCGACGTCACGATCACCGGCGGGGCAGATCCGGTCACCGTGAGTGGCGCCGACGCCACGGCCAACCTGGCGGACATGCTCGGCGTGAAGCCGCTCATCGGGCGCTGGTTCTCCGCTGAAGACACCCGCGGCGAAGGACAGCCGGTCGTGGTGCTCGGCGAGACGATCTGGCGCGAGCGCTTTGGCGGCGCGCCCGATATTGTCGGCAGGACCGCCGTGATCGACGGGACCGCGCGGACCGTCGTCGGCGTGATGCCCGGGTCGTTGGGCTTCCCGACCCCGGACGCGCGGCTCTGGACACCGCTGGGCGAGGGGTTACGAGGCCTCACGCGCTCGGCGAACTTCCTCGGCGTCATCGGACGCCTTGCACCTGGCAGCAGCATCGCGTCGGCTACGGACGGACTTCGCACCGTCGCGGCGCGGCTGGAGACGACCTACCCCGAGACCAATCGCGGCTGGAGCGTGACGGTGTCGTCGCTGCGCGACAGCATCGTCGGCGGCGTCAAAACGCCGCTCCTCGTGCTGCTGGCCGCCGTTGCCGCGGTCCTGCTGATTGCGTGCGCCAACGTGGCGAGCCTGATGCTTGCGCGCGGCGTGGCGCGGGCGCGGGAGCTGGCGCTCCGCGCCGCCCTCGGCGCGAGCGCCGGACGCCTCCTCCGGCAGCAGCTGATCGAGGCCTCCGTGCTGGCGCTGCTCGGCGGCGCCGCGGGGGTGCTGCTCGCCGCCTGGGGCCTGCAGATCCTTCGCGCCGCCGCGGGCGTCAACCTCCCGCTGCTCGAGCGTGTCACGCTCGACGCGCGCGTGCTGTCACTCGCGCTCGCGACGTCGCTCGCGTGCGGCATCCTGACCGCGCTCCTGCCCGCGTGGAGAGCGGTGCGGCAGCAAGGACCCGCCGCGCGGCAATCCGGCTCGCGGACGACAGGCGGGGATGCACGCGCGAGGCAGGCGATCGTGCTCCTGCAGGTCGCGACGGCCACGCTGCTCGTCGCCGGCAGCACGCTGCTGCTGCGTAGCGTCGAGCGGCTCCTTCGGGTGGACGCCGGTTTCCAGGCAGACCATGCGCTGCTGGCCGACGTGTCGTTGCCGGCGGCGCGCTATTCGCGGGCCGCCCGCGCCCCATTCTTCGCACGCGCCCTCGATGGCATCCGGGCGCTCCCCGGCGTGCAGTCCGCGGGCGCCGGCGGACCGCTGCCGCTGTCGGGCCAGGACGGGCTGCGCAGATTCGGGGTCGAGGTGGAAGGGAGAGCGGTCGAGCCTGGCGCGTCGAACCGCACGTACGTTCGCTGGGCGACGCCCGGCTACTTCGCTGCCATGGGGATCCCGCAGCGGGCGGGCCGGGCGTTTCAGGAGGGGGACACCGCCGTCGCGACGCCCGTTGCGGTCGTCGACGAGGCGTTCGCGCTGGCGTACTTCGGCGACGGCGATCCGGTCGGACGCCGCGTGCGGCTGAGCAACGAGCAGAAGACCTGGCGCGAAGTGATCGGCCTCGTCAGCGCCGTGCGCCAGACGGCGCTCGATCGCGCCGCGGATCCCCACGTCTATCTGCCGCAAGCACAGATGCCGTCGCCCGCGCTGACCCTCGTCGTCCGCACGGCGGGTGACGCCTCGTCTATCGCGGCCGGCGTTCGCGACGTCGTCCGGCGCCTCGATGCGGAGCTGCCGCTGTCCGGTGTCCGGCCGCTGGCCGACCTCGTAGCCGGCTCCACCGCGTCGCGGCGCCTCAGCGCGCGGCTCCTCTCCATTTTCGCGGCGGTCGCCCTGCTGCTGACGCTCGTCGGTGTCTACGGCGTCGTGTCGCAGATCGTCGCCCAGTCCACGCGCGAGATCGGCGTGCGGATCGCGCTGGGCGCGACGCGGGGAGACGTCGTGTCGCTGATGGTGAAACGCGCCGGCAGGATGGCGCTCGCGGGGGTGGCGGTGGGATCAGCCGCCGCGTGGATGGCGGCGCCCGCGCTCGGGGGGATGGTGTACGGCATCGCGCCGCGCGACCCCGCGACGCTGGCGGGGGCTGCCGC
>JANOJK010000712.1:0-4219 GCA_031408165.1 Acidobacteriota bacterium
AGCGCGTTCTGCGCGTCGCTCTTCGCGCGCGGCGGATCCTGGTGGACCTCCATGAACACGCCGTCCACGCCCGCCGCGACCCCCGCGCAGGCCATCGGTTCGATGAACTCCGCCTGCCCGGCGGTCACCCCGTCGCCGGCACCCGGGAGCTGCAGGCTGTGGGTGACGTCGTAGACGACGGGGCAGCCGAGCGATCGCAGGATCGGAAAGGCGCGCATGTCGACGACGAGATTGTTGTAACCGAAGCTGACGCCGCGCTCGGTGACGATCACCTTCCGGTTGCCCGCCGCGGTCACCTTCGCGATCGCGTGCCGCATGTCGAGCGGCGCCAGGAACTGTCCTTTCTTCACGTTCACGGCGCGCCCGGTGCGCGCGGCGGCGACGAGCAGGTCGGTCTGCCGCGACAGGAACGCCGGAATCTGGAGCACGTCGGCGACCTCGGCGGCCGGCGCGGCGTGCGCGGGCTCGTGGATGTCGGTGAGGATCGGCACGCCGGCGGCGTCGCGCACGCGCGCGAGCACGCGGAGGCCCTCGGCCAGCCCGGGGCCGCGGAAGGAGGACCCGGACGTCCGGTTCGCCTTGTCGTACGACGCCTTGAAGATGAAGGGGGTGCCGGTGCGCCGGGTGATGTCGCGGAGCGCCAGCGCCGTCTCGACGGCGTGCGCTTCGCTCTCGATGACGCACGGGCCCGCGATGAGCACCAGCGCACCGCCGCCGATGCTCACCCCACCGACTTCGACAGGGAGCACGCCGTTTACCCTACCACGGACGCCGCGGCCGGATGGCGCGCCGCAAGCTTGTGCGCGTAGCTGGCGTCGACGAATCCCGCGAACAGCGGATGCGGTTTGAGCGGCTTCGACTTGAACTCCGGGTGGAACTGCACCGCGACGTACCACGGGTGCCCGGACAGCTCGATGATCTCGACGAACTTGCCGTCGAGCGAACGGCCGACGATCTCCAGGCCGTGGGCGGTGATCGGCTTCTCGTAGAGGCAGTTGAACTCGTAGCGGTGGCGGTGCCGCTCCTCGATGACGTCCGCGCCATAGAGCGCGTGCGATCGCGACCCGGGTTTCAGCCGGCAGGCGTAGGAGCCCAGGCGCATCGTCCCGCCCAGATCGTCCACGCCGAGCAGGTCCCGCAGCTTGTAGATCACCTTCGTCGCCGTCTCCGGCGAGCACTCCGTGGAGTCGGCGTCGGTCAGTCCGCAGACGTGGCGCGCGTACTCGACGGCCGCCCACTGGAACCCGTAGCAGATCCCGAAGTAGGGGATGCCCCGCTCGCGCGCGATCTCCGCCGCGCGCATCATCCCGCGCGTGCCGCGATCGCCGAAGCCCCCCGGCACCAGGATGCCGTCCGCGCCGTCGAGGAGCTGCTCGCCCCCCGGCTGTTCGAGCGCCTCCGCTTCGACCCACCGGATGTTGATCTTCAGGCGATGCTTGAAGCCGCCGTGATAGAGCGCCTCGTTCAGGCTCTTGTAGGAGTCCTCGTACCCGACGTACTTCCCGACGACGTGGATGGTGAGCTCGTCCGACGGGTTGCTGATGCGGTCGACGAGGTCCAGCCACTCGTCCATCTTTGCCGCGGACTGCGGCAGGTTCAGCCGCTGCAGCACGATGCGATCGAGCCCCTCTTCGGCCAGCACGGTGGGGACTTCGTAGATGTTCGCGACGTCCTTCGCCGTGATCACCGCCTCCTCGTCCACGTCGCAGAACAGCGCGATCTTCCGCTTGATGTCCTGGTCCAGATGACGGTCGGTGCGGCAGAGGAGGATGTCGGGCTGGATGCCGATCGCGCGCAGGTCGCGGACGCTGTGCTGGGTCGGCTTGGTCTTGAGCTCTCCCGCGGCGCCGATGAACGGCACGAGCGTCAGGTGGATGTACAGCGTGTTCTCGCGCCCCACGTCCTGCCGCAGCTGGCGGATCGCCTCGACGAACGGCAGGCTCTCGATGTCGCCGACCGTCCCGCCGATTTCGACGAGGACGATGTCGACGTCCTTGGCGACGGTCTTGATCGCGTCCTTGATCTCGTTGGTGATGTGCGGGATGACCTGCACGGTGCGTCCGAGGTAGTCGCCGCGACGTTCCTTCTGGATGACCGAGAGGTAGATCTTCCCGGTCGTCCAGTTGTTGTTGCGCGTCGTCACCTGGCTGGTGAACCGCTCGTAGTGCCCGAGGTCCAGGTCGGTCTCGGCGCCGTCGTCGGTCACGTAGACCTCGCCGTGCTGGTACGGGCTCATCGTGCCCGGGTCCACGTTGATGTACGGGTCGAACTTCTGGAGGGCGACCTTGTACCCGTGTCCCTCGAGGAGCGCGCCGATGGACGCCGCCGCGAGGCCCTTGCCGAGCGAGGACACCACGCCGCCGGTGACCAGGATGAACTTGACGGGCCGCTTCTCGGACTGTGGCATCTGCGTGGGTCTCTCAGGTGGCTAGGGGGTGCGCCAGCGCGGCGCGGACGCGCTCGAGGTCCTCGGCTGTGTCGACGCCTATCGTGTCGTGAGTCGTGTCGACCGCCTTGATCCGGATGCCGTGCTCGAGCGCGCGCAGCTGCTCGAGGGCTTCCGCGCGCTCCATCGCCGTCTGCGGGAGCGCGGCGAGGCGCAGCAGGCAGGCGCGGCGGTAGACGTAGAGGCCGATGTGCGCCCAGGCGGACACCGGCGGCTGGCCCGGTCGTGTGAACGGGATGGCGGCGCGCGAGAAATACATCGCGAAGCCGTCCTGGTCCACCACGACCTTCGTCACGTTGGGGTTCTGCAACTCCGCGGGATCCGAAATCCGGCGCCGCAGCGTGCTCATCTGGAGGCCTGGGTCCGTCGTAAAGGGGGCGACCGCGGCATCGATGGTGTCCGGCGCCAGCAGTGGCTCGTCACCCTGGACGTTGATGACGAGGTCGCAGTCGAGCGAGGCCGCGACTTCGGCGAGCCGGTCGGTGCCGCTCTGGTGCGACTCAGCCGTCATGACGGCGTCGCCGCCGAAGCGCCGGACCGCCTCGAGGATCCGCCGATCGTCGGTCGCCACGATCACGCGCGATACCGAGGCTGCGGCCGCCGCGCGGCGGTAGACGTGCTCGATCATCGGGCGTCCGGCGATGTCCGCCAGGGCCTTGCCCGGGAGGCGGGTCGACTGATACCGCGCGGGAATGATCGCGATTGCAGAGACGGGAACCCGAGAAGAGGAAGGCCCAGTGTTAGAAACCGGGGGCACGGAAGATATTACCACGCTGGCTGGCGAGCGGTTCACGTGAAACGGCGCGCTCCCCGTAGTCCGCGTGATCCTCAGCCGTGCTCCCGCGTGATCCGCGGCCGTGATAAGGTGTTCTGAGTCAGAACAGCCGCAGCACAACAGACCATGACTTCACGCAAGGTGGCGGTCTACGGCGTCGGCGCGGCGCTTCTCGTCGCGTATCTGGCGGGGGCGAACATGCCGTCGCAGGAGCCGCCGCCCGAAGCGCGCGCGGCGAACCCCGCTGCGGGTGCGAACACCGAGTCGCTCGCGGGCGAAGTGCGCGCCCAGGCCGCCAGGCTGCACGCGCGGATGTCCCAGGCGCCCGCACCCGATGTGAACCCGCGGAACCCGTTTTCGTTCGCCCCTGCGTCGCGCGCCGCGCGGTCCATGACCCAGGACCGGCTGGTCCATGCGGCGGTCGTCTCCGACGCTCCGCCGGTACTGTTCACGCCGCCGTTGCCGGCCTTGATGCTGATGGGGATTGCCGAAGAGTCGCTGCCCGCCGGCGTGCGCCGTACCGCCGTTATTGGCGGGGACGGCGGCGCAATCCATCTGGTGATCGAAGGGCAGGCCGTCGGGGATCGCTACCGCGTCACGAAAATCGGCGCCGACGCGGTAGAGCTCGAGGATCTCGTGACGAAGGGCTACCGACGGATAGCGATGCGGTAACAGGGTTCTCGAGGTTCTCAGGTTCTCGGAGTTCTCGGGTTCGAGAGCCTGACCTCGCGAACTTGAGCAGGCGAACCGTAGAACCGTAGAACCGTAGAACCGAGAGAACCCGGAGAACCCCGAGAACCGTTTAGAGCCGAACAACCAGCGCTTCCCGCACCGCCTTTGAGGCCCGCACGTCTTTCACGGCCGCCGCCAGGCCGTCACCTGCATCGACACTGATCACGCCAACCGCGCCGGACGCGTCCCGGCCCAGGGCGAAGCTGCCGATGTTGACGCCGTGGCGCCCCATCGCCGTGCCGACCTCGCCGATGACGCCGGGGCGA
>JANOJK010001121.1:0-4596 GCA_031408165.1 Acidobacteriota bacterium
TGACGATCGCCTGCCGCGTCACCCCTTGCGGAGGGGGCGCCAGGGCGCTCATACGGTCGTATACGAGGGCACGTTCGGCGGCCGTGCCCCGCCCCAGCAGGTGCCAGAGCGTCAGCGCATCCTTCGGGCGCGCGCTCGTCAGCACGGTTTCGAGCGCCGCGGGACGTCTTACGTCCTGTGTCGGCGAAAAGTCGAGAATCGTAAGCGCCTGCGCCATCCCGGCAGGGGCATCGTCGTAGCACGGCGTGCCCGGCCCGACACCCGGACGGGTCGCGCACATCGCGTCCTTCGGGATGAACGACTCGCGGCCCTTGTGCTCGAAGGCAACCCAGCCCGACTCGACGCGCACGGTGCCCCACCCGCGGTCGTCGACGTGCAGCGTGTAGGCGCAGCCGAGATCGATCGCGGTGGCGGACGGCGTGTTCACGAAGAACAACCGGGGCGGCGCCCAGATGCGCGCGCGAATCAATCCGCGGTCGAGCGCCATCCGGTGTTCGCCGAGGCGCGACGTCATCAGCCGGATGTGGCTGTTCGGTTCCACGTCCACGTTCCCGATCGAGCCCACGGCGAGTCTGGCGCGGGAACCGCCATCGGTCGTGAGAGCCTGGCCGATTGGCAATCGGGAGGGCGCGTCGATGCGCGCCCCGGCGACGGACGGCGAGCCAGCCAGCGCCTGCACCGTCCACCCCGGCGGCCGTACCGCGTACGCAAACCACGCCGCCGCCGCGACGAGGACGAGCGACGCCGCCGCCGTCAGGACCTGGAGCGCCATCGACGCGAACCGGCGCGCCCCCTTCGCGCGCGCAGGGATTATGAGGGGCACGTCCCGGTGGCGATAGACGGCGAGCAGCGCCTCGAGACGGACGACCTCCGCATCGGGCTCTCCGGAGCCGTCCCACAGGTAATCCTCGTTCGGCGGGCGCTTGTCCGTCATCGGTGCAGCGTGTCGCGCAGCATCTTCATGCCGCGATGCAGGTTCACGCGCACGGAGCCCGGCGTCAGGCCCGTGCGCGCGGCAATCTCCGGACCCGAGAGTCCTTCCACGAGCCGGAGGATGAGCGTGTCACGATACGCGGCCGGCAGCGAACGGATCGCGGCCAGCGCGGCGTTGGCGTCCGCCTGGCCCGACGCGCTGTCGGGTGATTCGAGGTTGTCGGGAAGCGCCACGAAGTCGGCCGTCCGCCGCTGAAAATCCGTCGCGCGGTTGCGGGCGATCGTCGCAATCCATCCGCCGAACGCCGCCGGATCGCGCAGGTCCTGGAGCCGCCGCCATGCCGTCAGGAACACGTCCTGGACGAGGTCATCGACCTCGTCTCTGCCCACTCGGGCCAGCAGCAGGCCGTGCACGATCCGGCCGTATCGCTCGTACAGCCGCGAAAACGCGGCCGGATCGCCGCCCACCGCGGAACGGACGAGCTCGCCGTCCTCCGCCGCATGACCCTCCGGGAACCGCGCCACAGCCGTTCTGTCGTTGATCACAGGAACGTCAGCGGCACGCTCCGCGGTCAACTGCACTGGACGGAGGACGTCGGCCATTCTGCGGTGTTAACAGGATGTGTACAATGTCGGACAAATCCGATCAATCCCCGAGCACGGAGGGTCCGAATGAAACGGCTCGTGAAAATTGCGATGGTAGCGCTGCCGCTGATGACCATGGCGGCGGCTCCTGCGTACGCGGAAGTGAAGACGCGCGACAAGACACAGGTCAAGTTCGAAGGCATGCTCGGCCGGATGTTCAGCCTGTTCGGCGGCAAGGGCGCCAGGGAAGGCATCGAGGGCAGGACCGCGGTCAAAGGCAACCGCAAGGCCACCCTGAACGACAGCGGCGGCACCATTGTCGATCTCTCCGAAGAGAAGGTCTACGACATCGACGTCAAGAAGAAGCAATACACCGTGACGACGTTCGACGAGTTGCGGCGCCGCATGCGCGAGGCGCAGGAAAAAGCGACGCAGCAGGCGGACAAGGAAGAGCCGGGGCAGAAGGAAGACCCCCAGAAGCCGGCGAAGGAATACGAGGTCGACTTCGACGTGAAGGACACCGGGCAGAAAAAGGCGATCGCGGGCTACGACACGAAGAACACGGTCGTCACGATCACCGTGCGCGAGAAGGGCCGGACCCTCGAACAGGCGGGCGGCCTGGTGATGACAAACGACATGTGGCTCGGTCCGGCGATCCCGCAACTGAAGGAGCTCTACGACTTCGATCTCAAGTACGCGAAGCAGCTCCAGGGTCAGGAGGCGGCCGCGCTGTCCGCCGAGCAGATGGCGGCCGTGCTCGCGATGTTCCCGCTCGTCGGCAAGGCGATGGATCGCATGCAGAAGGACGGCGACAAGCTCGCCGGCACGCCGCTCGAAACGACGATGACCTTCGAGGCCATCAAGAGCAAGGATCAGCTCATCCAGGCCCAGGAGAGCTCCAAGAGCAGCGGCGGCGGCGGTGGCCTCGGCGGACTGCTCGCGAAGAAGATCATGAAGAAGGAAGAGCCCAAGGCGCGCGCGACGATCATGACGACGCACCACGAGGTGCTCGAGGTGGCGACGAGCGTGGCGCCCGCGGACCTCGCGATTCCCCCGGACTATAAGGAAAAGAAGTAGCTCGGCGTCACTCGATTTTAGGCAGATAGATCCTGAACGAGGCGCCGCACTCCGGCGTCTCGTCCAGGTACACCCACCCGCCGCTCTGCTTCACGATCCCGTACACCGTCGACAGCCCCAGGCCGGTCCCCTTGCCCTGCTCCTTCGTCGTGAAGAACGGCTCGAAGACGTGCGGGCGCACGTCCAAGGGGATGCCCGTGCCAGTGTCGGCGACGGTCAGACGCACGAAACGCCCGGGCTGAATCCCGACAAGCGCCGCCGCGTCGTCCGGCAGGAGATCCTCGTTGGCGGTGGAAATCGTCAGCCGCCCTCCGTCCGGCATCGCGTCTTTTGCGTTCGACGCGAGGTTCATCAGCACCTGTTCGATCTGCCCCGGGTCCGCCTTGACGTCCCACAGGTCAGCCGACGCGGCGATGTGCAGGACGATCTCCTGGCCGATCAGCTTCGACAGCAGCGTTTCGAGGTTGGCGATGATGCCGTTGAGGTTGATCTGCCGCGGCTGCATCACCTGCTTGCGGCTGAAGGCGAGCAGTTGCCGGGTCAGCGCCGCGGCCCGGTGCGCGGCACGCTTGATCTCCTCGACGTCCGCACGTCGTGGATCCGCGGCGTCGAAGCCGTCGAGGACCAGGTCCGCGTAGCCGAAGATGGCGGTCAGAACGTTGTTGAAGTCGTGCGCGACGCCGCCCGCCAGCCGTCCGACGGCTTCCATCTTCTGGGCCTGCCGCAGTTGCGCTTCGCTGAGGCGCAGCGCGTCCTCCGCCTGCCGGCGTTCGGTCAGGTCGCGAATCCAGGCCGTGAAGAAGATGCCTGAGGGAGAATCGATCCGCGACAGCGACAGCTCGATCGGAAACCGCGTGCTGTCGGCGCGGACGGCCTCGAGCTCGATGCGCCGGCCGATGACCGGGGACTGTTCCTCGTGCGGCTGCACCAGCGCCAGGCGGTGATCCTTGCGCAGTTCCTCGGGAATGATGAGCGCGGCCAGCTCGCGGCCGATTGCATGTTCGCGGGAGTACCCGAACATGCGCTCCGCGGCCGTGTTCATCTCGACGATCGCCCCGGCCCCGTCCATCGTCACGATGGCGTCGAAGCCGCAGTCGAGCACCGGCTGACGCTCCATCGGCCGCCATTCTATCGGATAACGAGGGCGGGAGGCTGGAGTCGGCGCGCCCTCGCCCTACTCGCGGAGGGCGATCAGGGGCTCGACGTTCATCCCACTGCGCGCGCCGACCGTCGCGCCGACGAGGACCACGTTTACAGTTTCCGGCTTACAGTTTGCTGTCCAGATTGCGCTTTGAGAACAAACCGTTGACCGTGAACCGCGAGCTGCGAGCTCCAAACCGTGACCTACTTCCTCCGCTCACTGCGTACCAGCGCGGCGAGCGCCTGGCCTTGTTCGTGGCCCGAGAGGCGGTCGGCGGCATCCAGGTAGGCCTCGCGCACGTCGCCGGCGATCGTGTGCGTGGTCGCGATTGACTGGAGCAGTTGAGACAGCTCGTATCCGCTCATGCCCCGCGTGGCGCTCAGCACCTCCCGCAGAGTCTCGGAGCTGACGCCGGGCTGGCGGACCACCGCCTGCAGCACGCGGCCGCGCTCGTAGCCGGAGGCGAGCCCGCTCACCACCTTGAAGAACGGCGCGCGCAGCGAGCCCTCGACGCCGCTGCGCTTCAGGACGTCGTGCAGGAACGCCGCCGCCTCATGGTCGCCGCTGATCGACCCGGCCTGCGTCAATGCGGCCTCGACCGTCGCCGCGTCGGGGGCGCGATCGACAACCGCCTTCAGTACGCGGTGGCGCTCGTAGTCGCTGGCGATGCTGGTGACCGCGCGGAAGAAGGCGGCGCGGTTCCGGTCGTCGAGCGAATGCCCTGCCACGACCTGGCGCAGCAGCTCGGAGAGCTCGTAGTCGGACTCGATCGTCGTGGAATGCGCGAGGATTCCCGCGAGTGTTTCCGCGCTCACCGGCCCCCGCTTCAGCATCGTCGAGTACACGCGACGGAGCTCGTA
>JANOJK010001128.1:0-2485 GCA_031408165.1 Acidobacteriota bacterium
CGTCGACGCGCGACTCGGGCGCGGGCATATCGGCCATTTCGACGCCCTCGTCGAACAGCGGCCGCGGCCCGCGCTTGCCGTCCCGCACGAGATTGGTCGCGATCCGATAGAGGTAGTTGCGGCGATGCGCCTCGCTCTCGAACCGCACGGTCGTCTTCAACAGGCGGTAGTAGGACTCCTGCAGCAGGTCGTCCGCCACCTGGCGGTCGCCGCTGATGCGGGACAGGTACCCCCACAGCGCGCCCGACGTCCGGTCGTAAAAGGCGCGGAACGCGTCTTCGTCCATGGCCAGTGCCACGTCCGCGGTCTCGGCATCCGCCTGCAGCCGCCGGACGTCGAGCAATGTCACGTCAGCCACGGGATCCCGGGTCGGGGTTCGGCCCGTTCAGCAGCCCGAACCGACGGGTCAGCAGGACGGCCAGCCCCGAGGAGACGAGGAAGCCGATGCCGAGCGAGATGACGACGGCTCCGAGCGCCGCGAGCGGAGCGGCGACTTCCTCGAGCGTGTTCTGCGACACGAGCGCGATGCCCACGCCCAGCACGGTCAGCACCGCGCCCGCCTGCGCGGACCACAGGATGCGGCCGAGCGGGGCTCCGATGGACCGCGGCGACTCGATCGGGATCGGCGCCGACTCGAGGAACCGCCTGCCGGCTGGCGTCTGGATATAGGCCAGCAGGTCTTCGTTCGACTGCATGCGATCGAGCACCTTGTTGTGCACTTCGGTCTGGATTTTCGAGAGCCGCAACCACCGCCGGTGATCCACCAGGGTCTTGATCAGCCAGATGAGGCCTGCCGCGAACGCAAGCACAACCGACGCAATTGTAAAGCCCTGAATGGCCTCCCGCCACATGTCGATCGACCGGTCCTTCGGTGTCTGGCGATAGTAATTGTTGCCACCCTCGTACTCGGCGAGGAAGAAATTCGGGTTGTGAGCGATCTCCGGGTGCTGCTTCAGGAACGCTGCAAGTTGCGGATAGGGCTGGAGATAGGTCTCACTGTTCAGCAGTGTCGGGTCGAGGCGCAGGATTCGCGGCAGCGAGGGCGGATACTGCTTCAGGACCTCTTCGAGCGTCCGCCGCGTTTCCTCCGCGTCCATCTGCAGGACGGTCGAGGCCGCCGTCCTGTCGGCGGCGGTCGCCTCGACGCTGGGCGGCGGCTGCCGCTGGGCCGCGGCGGCCCCGCTGGTCAGGGACAGGGATATCAGTGTGGCAACGGCGGCGGCGGCGAGACGGCTCAGGCGCATTCGATAACCTCTGCCTCCTTATTACGTGTTGCGAAGGCAGGGGTTAACAGTGCGAAAGGGTGAAGGGCGAAGCGGAGTGCGAACGTGCAGGGGCGATGCCCTAATCAAAGAGGGCTTGGAGCTCTGTCCCGATCCGGCGGAGCCCCTCGCGAAGGTACTCTTCGCGCCCCCCGAGCCAGATCCGCAAATGCCCCTCGATCCCCACGTGCGTGCCCGGGACAAGGAGCGTGCTCTGGTTGACCCGCACGCGCTCCGCGATCGTCAGGCTGGGCGTGTCGGAGGCGTATTTCATCAGTCCGATGGCGCCGGCGGCGGGCTCCGTCCAGGTGAGGCGGCCGCCGAAGCCCGTGACCCATTCGCGCGCGATCGGCAGGTTGTGCCGGAGGATCTCGCCGGTGCGTGCGTAGCAGCGCTCGCGGCTCTTCGCCTCGACGGCCGCACGCGCGATGCGATCCGACATCTTGTTGGGACCGATCGTGATGTAGTCGTGCTGGCTCCAGCAGTCGGCGACGAGCGCCGCCGGGCCGACGATCCAGCCGATGCGGACGCCCGGAATCCCGTACGCTTTCGACAACCCGCTGGTCACGACGACGCGCTCGCCCATCCCCCAGAAACTCTTCGTCCGCCCGCCCGCGGCTACCTCGGCGCCGAGATACACCTCGTCGGCGAGGAGCCACGTGCCCGTGGACTGGCAGCGATCGACGATGCGGCGCATCGCGGCGTCGGACAGGACCGATCCGGTGGGGTTGTTGGGATTGGAGAGATAGAGGATGCGCGTCTCCGGCGTCACCGCACGCTCGAACTCGTTCCAGTCGGGCTCCCACGCTGCCTCGGGCCGCAGGGTGAACGTCCGCAGCTCCGCGCCGAGACTCCGCGCAACGCCCCACATCTGCATGTAGTTCGGCACCTGCATGGCGACGATATCTCCCACGCGGGCTTCGCTCAGCGCGACGATGTAGTTCGCCTCCGACGTGCCGTTGGTCACCTCGACGTGATCGGCGGTCGCGCCGGGATAAAGCGCCGCGATCCGCTCGCGCAGCTCGATCGTCCCGTTGGACTGGCTGTAGCCGAGCGGCTCGTCCATGAACGATTCGAGGTCGAACCCCATCCCCGTCAGCTCGCGCAGGCTCAGCGGCCGGACGCCGCTCTCGCTCATGTCGTAGTCGACGAGGTTCTCCCACGTCGACTGCATTCGCTCCATCTGAAACGTTTCTATGCGCATGTCTCATTCTCGAGGATCA
>JANOJK010001151.1:0-2163 GCA_031408165.1 Acidobacteriota bacterium
CTCGACGCCCGACCATATGCACTGCCTGATCGCCCTCGAAGCGATGAAGCGCGGAAAGCCGGTCTACGTGCAGAAGCCGCTCTGTACGACCCTGAGGGAAACGCGCACGCTCACCGAGTTCGCCCGGCGAAAGGGACTCACGTCCCAGATGGGCATCCAGGTCTCCTCGAGCCGCGCGCAGCGGTACGGCGAAGCGCTCGTCCGCAGCGGCATTGTCGGCAAAGTCCGCGAGGTGCACACCTTCTCGAACAAGAGCTGGGGGGATGACAAGCCGCTGCCGGAGGGGGTCGATCCGGTCCCCGCGCCGTTTGACTGGGATGAATGGCTTGGCGTGAGCGACCTGCGGCCCTTCAAAAAGACGGTGTATCACCCGGGGGAATGGCGGCGGCGCATCGGGTTCGGCACCGGCACGCTTGGCGACATGGGGTGCCACATCTACAGTCCTCCCTATCGCGCCTTGCAGCTGACCTCACCCATCGCCGTGACGGCGTACGGGCCGCCGCCGAGTGCGGAGAGCTGGGCGGCCAAGGCCCGCGTGAAGCTGACCTATCCCGGCACCGAGTACACCGCTGACCAGACGGTGGACATCTGGTGGTACGACGGCGGGGAGCTGCCGCCGGACGCCATCCGCGAGCCGGTCGGCGACCGCTTCCCGCAACAGGGCAGCATCGTCGTCGGCACCGACGGACTCATCGTGCTGCCGCACGGGAGCCCGGAGGCGTTCGTGCTGCCCGACTCGAAGATGGCGGCGCTTCCGATCATCGAGCTGTCGGATCGGGATCACTACGGCGAGTTCATCGACGTCGTGCTCGCGGGAGGGAAGGAGAAGTGCTCGGCGAACTTCGACTACGCCGGCCCGCTGACCGAATCGGTGATCATCGGCAACGTCGCGGCGCACTTTCCCGGCGAGACGCTGAAGTTCGACGCCAGGGCGCTTGCCTTCCCCGGGAAACCCGAGGCGAACCAGTACCTGACGCGCACCTATCGCAACGGCTGGAAGGCAAAGGCCTGAACCAGGCGGGCATCTCATCGCCGGCCTGGACTCTGGCGCTGCCCTGATGTGGAGAGATCGCGAGCCGCATCGTTTCGTCGTCGGCGTCAACCTTCCATGGGTGGGGTACGGCACGGATGTGGGCGCGAGCGCCTGGTTTCCCGACGGAGGACTCAGCCGTCAGCCGGCGGCGCTGGACCGGCTCGATCGAACGCTCGCGACTATTGCGCGCGACGGCATTTCGGTCGTGCGTGTGTTCCTGCTGTGCGACGCGCGATCGGGTGTGCGATTCGACGGCAACGGTTTCCCCCTCGGCGTCGACGAGTCTCTACTGCCGGACATCGACGCGATGCTGGCCGCCGCACGCCGGCATCGGGTTGGCCTGATGCCGGTACTGCTCGACTTTCACCTGTGCGGCGCGCCGAGGATCGTCAACGGTGTGCAGCTCGGAGGGCACTCGCGTCTCATCGCCGACCCTGACGCACGAACCGCATTCATGGATCGGGTACTGCGGCCGATTGTCGAACGCTGCGCAAGCGATGACGCGGTGATTGCCTGGGACGTGATGAACGAACCGGAATGGTGCCTCCGCGGCGGACCGCTCAGGCGAACGGGCGTGTCGTTCGACGCGCTGCAGCGGTTCCTCGGCGAAGCGGTCCAGTGCGCGCAGCGATCGGCCCGTCAGCCGGTGACCATCGGTTGCGCCGGTACGTGGCGCCTCGATCTGGTCAGGCCCCTGGGCCTCGACTTTTACCAGGTCCACTGGTACGACCGGTTCGGATGGCCCGCGCTGGCGCGCCCGGTGGCGGAACTGGGTCTTCACGATCGGCCGGTAATCCTGGGGGAATTCGCCGGCCGCAGCGCACGTATCGCCGAGGTGCTGGACGCCGCGAAGGAAGCTGGATACGAAGGGGCGCTCGTCTGGTCGGCGCTTTCAGAAGACGAGCAGTCGGCCTACCCGCCAGTGCTCGGTGAGTGGGTCCGTGCGCAATCGCCCGCCATGCGCGGGCAGGACGGCTAGTCCCGGCCGTACGGGCCGAACCAGCCATCGAGCTTGAACCCGGCCTGGATTTCCTGCCACCTGGCAAACGCGGTCTGCGACGTGGGGAAATGCTCGACCTTTTCGAGCCCGTCAGTTTCAATGCGCAAGAGCTCCCAGCCGGACGGCCCTT
>JANOJK010001182.1:0-1588 GCA_031408165.1 Acidobacteriota bacterium
GACCGGGCCGGGCCGGCCGCTTGCGGCGAGGTAGAGCGCTTTCTCCAGGTGATACCGGATTGAGAGCGGATCGTCGATCGTCACCGCATACTTCGTGATGGATTGGACGATGGGGACGATGTCGATTTCCTGGACGCCGAGCTGCCGCACCCGCGCGGCCCCTCCCTTCTGGCCGGTCAGGCGGTCCGCCCGCTTCACCTGTCCGGACAGGACGAGCAGGGGAGTTGAATCGAACCACGCGCCGGCGACGCCGGTGATCGCGTTGGTGCTCCCCGGTCCCGACGTGACGATCGCGACGCCGAGGTGATTCGTGGCCTTCGAATACGTTTCCGCCGCGATGGCGCTGGCCTGCTCGTGCAGGTTGCAGACGGGCTCGATCTCCGGGAAGCGGACGAGGGATTCGTTCAGGTGCATGGCGCCGCCGCCGGTCACCAGGAAGACGTGCTTGACGCCCTGGGCCGCGATGACGCGAATCACGTAGTCGGACAGCTTGATCACGCTCTGTACGGCCTCATTCGCCGGCCTTGACCGACAGGATCGCCTCGACCAGGTCCCGAACCGCGCCGTTGCCGCCGCCTTTCCGCGACACGAACGCGGCCTTCTTCAGCACTTCGGGCACGGCGTTGGCCGGGGCTGCGGCATGCCCGGCAATTCCCATGGCCTCGAGGTCGTTGACATCGTCACCCATGAAGCTGACCTCGGCGAGCGCGAGGCCGCGCCGCTCGGCGAAGGCCCTGAGCGCGCGCGCCTTGTCCTTGCAGTTCTTCTCGATGTCAGTGATGCCCAGTTTGGCGGCGAACCGGTCCACGAGCGGACTGTCCTCCCCGGAGATCAGCGCCACGATCAGCCCGGCCTTGCGCGCCCGCGACACGCCCATGATGTCCTCGAAGCAGAACCGCTTCCACTCCTCGCCGTTGGGACCCCACCACACGCCGCCGTCGGTGAGGACGCCGTCCACATCCAGCGCGATCGCCTTCAGGTGCTTCATTGTCCGGCCGCGTCGACCCGGCGAAGCTTCTTGATGATCGGCTGTTCGCGCTCGTAGACACGCTTGACGCCGTCCCCCATCGACTTCTCGACCAGGCGGATGTCGCGGACGACGCGCGAGATGCCGTTGGGCTCGAGGGATGCGGCGTGATCCGATCCCCACATCGAGCGATCCAGCGTGATGTGGCGCTCGACGCTGCAGGCCCCCAGCACCGCGGCCGCGACGGTGGAGGGAACGCCCGTCTCGTGTCCCGAATACCCCACGGGGACTCCGTAGCGCTCGCGCATGATCGGAATCGCGCGCAGGTTCAGCTCCTCGTAGTACGCCGGATAGGTGCTGCAGGCATGCAGCAGGATGAGGTCCTGCTTCCCGAGCACGTCGACCGCGTGATCGATCTGATCGAGCGTGCTCATTCCGGTGGACAGGATCATGGGCTTTCCGGTCTTGCGCGTGTGGCGGAGGAGCTTGTCGTCGGTCAGCGATGCCGACGCGATCTTGTAACAGGGCGGCGAAAACCGGTTGATGAAATCCACCGACTTCTCGTCCCAGCAGGACGCGAACCACGCGATCCTGCTGGCGCGGCAGAAGGCGTCGATCTCC
>JANOJK010001191.1:0-8277 GCA_031408165.1 Acidobacteriota bacterium
CACCGGGCCGAAGCCCAGGTCGCGGCTGGCGCGGTCGTACTCCGCGAGCAGGCGCGCATTGCCATCGGTCGGCGGGAGCGACGGATAGCCGTCCTCGAAGGTCAGTGTCGCCTCGGTCTGCGCGAGCGGAGCGTCGGCGACGACCGCTTTCATCGCGTCGCGTGCGTGTTGCAGTTGTTCCTTCGACAGCGTCCGGAGATCGCCGATCGCCGTCGCGGTCGCGGCAATGACGTTGGTCTTGCCCGCCGCGGAGCCGCGGCTCAGGACCTCGTCGAGCTCGACGGACGTGCCGCCGAGGACCAGGCTCGGGTTGAAAGTGAGGTGCGCCTCGCCGGCGAGCGTCCGGCGGAAGCCGTCGAGAATGCGCGCCAGCTCGTAGGTCGCGCCGTAGCCGAGCTCCGGCCGGAAAATCTGCGACGAGTGCCCGGTCTTCCCCTTCACCTGGAGCTTCCACGACGAGACCCCGCGGCGGGCGGTCACGGCGAAGCGTGGATCGGCCGGGCCGTCCTCGAAGCCGAGTCCGTACTGCGCCCCCTTCGCCGCGTCCACCAGCGCCGCGCGCGCTGCCGACTGCGGGTCACCGGAGTCCTCTTCGTCCCCAGTCATCACCACAATCAGATTCATCCCCTCCAGCGCGCCGGCCTTCTGGAGCGCCTTGAGCGCCGCGATGATGATGACGTCCCCCCCTTTCATGTCGATGATGCCGGGGCCGGTCGCCGTCTTGTCGCCGACGCGCGTGAACCGCTGGAACGGGCTGTCTCTCTCGAACACCGTGTCGAGGTGGCCGTTCAGGATGGTGCGCGGGCCCTTCCCTGGATGCTCGGCGACCAGGTGCCCGGCGCGTTTGAAACCGCCGCCCTCCACCCACGAGGTCTTGAACCCGAGCGCGTCGAACTCCTTGCGGAAGAGATCGCCGACCGCGCGGACCCCCGCGAAATTGTGCGTGCCGCTATTGATGTTGACGGCGGCTTCGAGCAGCGCGAGCGCCTCGGCGTTGCCCGCGTCCACGGCGGAGACGATGGCCCGTTCGGGCGCGGACGAGATCTGGGCGAGCGACAGGGCGAGGAGCAGGGCGATCGATCGCATGGATGGGCGTTCCTAGCCTTTCCCTTCTCTTTTCTCTTCTCTTTTCTGTTCGATGGCCTTCACGTAGCGGACGGTCTCGACCTGGTAACCGAAGCGCTCGTAGACCTGCCGGGCGCGCTGATTGCCTTCGAACACGTTGAGCGTGAGTCGCGGGTATCCCTGCTCGCGCGCCCAATCCTCGGCGGCGCGGAGGAGCGCGGCGCCGGCGCCGCGTCCTTCCGCGGCGTCGGTGACGGCGATCATCCCGAGGTGGCCATGGGGCTCGCCGCTGAAGTAATCGATCGCGGGTTCCAGCAACGCGAAGCCCGCCCGCGTCCCCGCCACCTCCGCAATGAGCAGACTGGGCCCCTGCAGGCGCCCGTCGAAGAAGTCATCCAGGCACCGGACTTCTCCCGCGACGATCTCGAGCGCCGACCGCCACGGCGGCGGCCCGAACGCCGCGAAGCGCCGCGCGGTGTCGATGACGAAGTCGCGATCGACCGCGGAGCCCGCGCGGGCGGTTATTGTCGGGTCAGGCATGGATACAAACGATGATCCTTCGGTTACGGCCTACGGCTTGTTCACGAAGATCACCAAGTTCACAAAGATCACCAAGGCTTGATTCTTAGTGGTCTTCGGGATCTTTGTGATCGTTGTGGTGTCGCCGTCGGCCGTCTCAGCCCTACTTCTTGGGCGCGGCGGCCGGCGCTGGCAGCGGCAGGTCGCTGTTGTAGATCGCGTGCGTGATCAACCAGTTGCCGCTCCCGTCCTTCTTGAGCAGAACGACGTACTTGCCCCTGTCGTCGATTACCCCGCCACCCTTCTGCGGCATCAGGCCCTGCTTGTAGGTGCCGATGTCGTAGGCGGTGTCGCCGCTGACCTTCGTTTCGGCCGGCGTGATCGTCATGCCGTGCATCATCCACTGCTGCCCGAACGCCTTGTGGAACGCCTCGATCGCCGCACGCCCCTTCGCCGCGGGCCCGTTGGGCGGCATCTCCACGCCGTCGGGCGCATAGAGTTTCGCGAGCGCCGCGCCGTCCTGCGTACCGGCCGCGGTCTGGTACGCCGTCCGCAGCTTCGCAATCGCCGCCTCGTCCGCCCCAGCCGCCTTCGTCTGCGCCGACGCGCCCGCCACGGTCAGTACGATCGCGCCCGCCACCACTGCCAGAAGCCTCATGAGTCCTCCTAAAGCCCAAAGCCCAAAGCCTAAAGCCTAAAGCCCAAAGCCTACTTCCCCACCAACTCCATCGTCACGGTCGTCGTCGTCTTGTTCAGCATTGTCGCCGGCGATCCGTCGGGCGTCTGACCCGTGATCGTCGAGGGCAGGTCGGTCTTCATCGTGCTCTTCCGGATGCGCCCGTTCGCGACATCGAACAGGATCTCGCCCTCGCCCCTGGCGTCTCCCTGCTTCACGCTCATCCCGTTCGGCGCGGGGGGCGGTGCGCTCTGCTGCTTCAGGGTCAGTGCCACGGCAATGCGGGCCACTCCGGCATCCGGTGGACCCTCGATCCCCTTCAGCGTAAACCTCACGACGCCGGCCATGCGGCCGATCGCATCGTTGCCGAGGCTCAACTGCCCCTCCCACGTATCGCCGGGGCTCACGGGATTGGGGGCCAGCTTCGAGAAGCTCTGCTCCGTCGTCGTCTTCAGGGCCTCGTCGCTCAGGACGGACCTCATCCCCTGGGCGGCACCCTGCGCGGCGGGATCGTCCGGGATGCCCTTCATGATTTTATCGACGATGCGGCTGGCGCCCTCGACCTTGCGCACCGAGCCGTCGGGCGCCTGGACGATGGTGACCGATTCGCCGACCATCGCGCCGAGCACCTGGCGCAGCGACTGGACCATCGGGTTGGCGATGCTGCCCGGGGCCGCCGTATCGTACACAATGTGCCCCATCGGGCCGTTCATCTCCATCTTGACCGACTGGAACGTCTGCCGGATGGTGGTCGCGCCGTCGGCGCCGACATCCTCGACCGTCATCCCGATCACCTGAGTCATCGTCTGGTCGACTTTCCTCCCGGTGGTCCCCGGCATGCCGGTGATGAGGCTGGAGGTCTGCATGGTCATGCGATAGGTGACCGTCTCCCCCTTGTTCCACCGATAGCGGAGCGTGGCGCCTTGCGCGTACGCGGGAGCCGCCGACGCCACAAGGGCGACAAAGGTGATGATCCTGACGGACACCCGAGGCTGTCTCACGTGTGGCTCCTCCGAAACGAAATGGTAATCATGAAGATACTGCAGAGCACGAGCACGCCCCCGGCTGCCGCGCTCATCGTCATCCGCTCGTGCAGGAAGGCCGCGCCGAGCAGCACCGCGATGAGCGGCTCGACGAGCGCCATCGATAGTAGCGCGGTCGCCGACATCCGTTCCAGCAGCCAGTAGTTGAGCCACGTCGCGGCCACCGAGCCCGCCAGCGCCAGGTACAGGAGACACCCGATCGCGAGCGGCGTCCAGTGCAGGTTCAGGGGGTTGCCCTCGCGCACGGTCGCGAAGATCAGCATCGGGCCGGCCACGCACAGCATCTGCCCGCACGTCAGCACCTCGGGCCGCAGGCGCCGGACGGACCTCGCCTTCACGAAGACGTACGCGAAGCCGACGCAGGCGGCGCCGAGCGTCACCGCCGCGCAGCCGAGCAGCGCCTGCCGTCCCGACAGGTGAAGCTGGTCCCAGGAGATGAGGGCAACGCCGGCGATCCCGATGCCGATCGCGCCGAGCGCCTTGAAGGTGAACGGCTCGTCGTCGAGCAGGAAATGGCCGAAGACCAACGCAAAGGCCGGGGTGACCGCCTGGAGGACGGCCGTCAGGCCGGAGGGGATGAACTGCGCGCCCCAGAACAGCAGCGTGTAGTTGACGCCGAGCAGCAGGAAACCGGCGACACCGATGACGCGCCAATCGCGCGCGGCGCGCGGCAGCGCCACGCCGCGGATGGCAAGGATAGGGAGGAAAACGGCGATCGCGACGACCAACCGGAGCGCCGCGAAGGTGACCGGCGGCAGGTCACGCAGCCCGAGCTTGATGAACAGCCAGACGCTGCTCCAGATCAGGCAGGTGACCCACCACAGGACCAGAGTCATTACAATGTTGAATGCTGAATGTTGAATGTTGAACGTTCAGCATTCGACAAGCATTCAGCATTCAGCATTCAGCATTCATCATTCAACATTTCGGTCTACCGCTCCGCAGTCGTGGTGGTCGGAGTGTTACGCCCTGCGTCGAGATCGTTCCAGTTCAGGATCGTGTTGAAGCCCAGGAAGAAGTTTCCTTGCGTCTGCCAGCGCCAGAACGGACGGTTCGCGAACATCACGACGTGCCCCTTGCCGAGTGGCGCGTCGATCGCGACGGCGCGGCCCGTGATGGCCTCGCCGCCGACGAGGAGACCGGAGAGCAGCAGGTCGTTCGGATCGGTCGGGAACGACAGCAGCACGCGCGGCGCGTTTTGGTTGGCGCCACCGCCGCCGCGTCCACCGAAGCCGCCGCCGCCGCGACCGCCGCGACCACCCGGACCCGCCGCGGCCCCTGCCGCAGGGGGCGGCGGAGGACCATCGAGGGTCGTGAGCCTCGGCTGCACCGCGTTGGGCTGCAGGTTCCCGAGGGTGACCGGCCCGGCGCCACGGCCGCCGCCGCGGCCGAACCCGCCGCCGGCCCCGACCGAGAAGATGGGACCCTGGTTGAAGTACACCGCCAGCGCGGTCTGGTCGTAGCCATACAGCACCGGGCTGCGGCGGTCGCCAAGGAGCGCCTTCATGACCGACCCGCGCGCATACAGGCCCTCGCCTGCCTCGATGCTGATCCCAGGCGTCAGGTTGAACTCGGGGAAAATCGTGGCGGTGCCACCTTCGGTGATCAGCACGCCGCCCTCCTGCACGAACTTCATGAGCTCCTGCAGCCCGTCGTACCCGAGCCCGCCGCGCATGTCGTCGGTGGAGTCCTGGATGCCGAGATGCGGCGTCTCGGCGGTCTTTTTATAGGGCCGCGGTTCGGTGCCCTGCACGCCGCCGTAGACGAGCCCCGCGCCGGTGCCACCCGCGTGCGGGAAGATAATCACGTCGTACTTCTGCTTCAGATTCCCCTGCCGCACCAGGTTGTCGGCAAAGTAGGTGTAAGGCACCTTGAACGCGTCGAACGCCAGGCGGACCCAGCCTTCGTCCTGCGTGCTGGTCCACGTGTGGATGTAGCCGATCCTCGGCACGTCGAGATCGTGGGTCGGGACTGCTGGCGGGGCCGCCACTGCCCATGCGGACAGGCCGAGCGCCTTGATTGAGGGCTCGAGCGCCGCGCGATCCGCGTTGGCAATCACGAACGCGCCGGGGGCGAACTTGTGCCCGCCGAGCTCGAACGCCTGCTCGGCCGCCGCCATCTTCACGCCCGCGTGCTGGAAGCGGAACGTGACAAGCGTGTTGTCGGTGGTGTGATCGACGACCAGCACCGGTCCGGTACCGCTGATGGTGCCGGCAATCCTGAAATCCGCGCTCGCCAGCGTCATGGGCTGCTGCAGGATGCCCTTGTCCGCGACGGCCGTTGACTTCACGTTGCGCACCAGCGCGATCGCCCATCCCGTGTCGTCGTACGGACGGGGGTTCTCCGGCGGATAGAACTGCAGGCCCAGCACCGTCTCCACAACCGCGCCGTAGGGCTGATCCATGCGGACGACGTAGTCGCCCGCGGCGACCGCCACGTTGCCCGCGGTAAACGCGGAGTTGGCGGTGTGAACCTCCGCGCCTTCGCGGCGAAGCAGGTTCATGAGCTCCGCCGCTTCGACCCGCCGGCGCTGGGCCGCGGGAATCACATAGGCGTGCGGCGCCTTCGTCTGACCGCGCTCGATGGCGTGCTTGTTCTTGATGTAGTAGTTCTCGAGGAACAGTTCCTTGTTCTTCGCGACGTTGTTCATCGAGATGAGGAGCGCGCTCTGCTGCATGTTGACGTTGGCGCGAGGGCCCCACGTGATGTCGTTCGGCGTCGGATTGGGCCGGTACCACTCGCGGCTCTGGTTGAGGGCGCCCATCGGGTAGTTCTGGCCGCGATAGCTCTGCGTCTCGTAGAAGCGGCCGATGGAATTGTGAGTGTTGCCGATCCAGAACAGGTAGTTGGGGACCCAGCCGTCGTAGAAGTTGTAGGTCCAGACGCCGGGCACGTTGCGCTTGGCCATCTCCATCATCTCGTGCTGCGCGAGCAGCCACCACTCGTTGACCTGGATGGGGTCCACCACGGTGTTGTAAGGGCCGGTGCCGGTCGACACATACAGCAGCGTCACCGACTCGTGGAGGTCGTGGAACACCTGCGGGTGCCAGTCGAGGAAGGACTTGAGGACGTGCTGCGTCAGCTTCAGGCCGACGCCGATGCCATCCCGGTTGTTATCGTGCTGGACGTACTGGCCCCAGTAGACCAGACCGGGTGAGGCCCTGGTCGGATTCTTCAACGAGAAATTGAAGTTGTCGACCGCCTTCTCGCGGCCGTCCACCTCGGTCGCGGGCGTCAGGACGACAATGGAGTTGTTGCGGATCGTCTGGATGAACGCGGATTCCTCGACCGCGAGGCGGAACGCGAGCTCGGTGAGCATCTCGGGGCTGCCCAGTTCCGGCGTGTGGATGCTGCCGGTCGCGTAGTAGATCGGCTTCCCCGTCGCGATCAGCTGCTTCGCTTCGGCCTCCTGCAGCTTCCGCGGATCGGTCAGCCTCGCGGTGATCTGCTTGTACTTGTCGAGCTGCTTGATCGTCGCGTCGTCCGCGATCGCGAGTGCGACCATGTCGCGCCCCTCGTCGCTCTTGCCAATCCTGAACAGCTTGACGCGTGGCGACGCCTTTTCGAGCGCCTCGTAGTAGCGGACGATGTCGGCGTGATACGTGAGGTGCCCGGGCTCGCCGGGCACGTACCCGAAGAATTTCAGCGGGGACGGCACCGTCGCCGACACCGGCATGTGGTCGACCAGCTCGGTCAGGATGCGCGGGTCGGACGTCGCCTTCTTGATCCGCGCGGTGTAGTCCTCGTCCAGTTTCTGCGGCGTCGCGGTGATCCGCGGGCCCGACTGGGCCTGAACGGGGACGTGCACGCCGGCGGCGATGGCGATCGCGATCGCCATGCCGAAGACGAAACCCTTGCTCCTCATAGATCCTCCTGGGAATCCAGGGGAGTATATCCTCACCGCGCCTTCCCGCCCGGCCGGCGCACGTCAGATCGCGGCGATACGCTTCGCGGCGACCACGGATGAGCCGTCTTCCACCGACACCGAGGTCGCCTGGCCGTTCGTAACGCTGAAGCGAATCCTCACAGCTTCCGCCCCCGCAGGATTGAACACGAGCCCGCCGTGGTGAAAGAGGAAGCGGTCCGCATGTCCGGGCCGCTGGATCCCGAGCCGATTGCCTTTCGCAACCATGAATCGCTCCGTCGGACCCGGGCCGAACGCATATGCGCCCACAATCGCCGCCAGGTCTCCCTCGGCAAGGGGCAGGTCGGTATAGCGGGGATCGGCATCGCCGAGCGACTCGAGATATTTGAGGACCTCCGCCGCGGCCGTCCCGCCCGCCCTCGCGTGCGCCACCAGCGTGATGCCGTGCGGGCCGCGGTTGCGCTGCACCCCCGGTGTCGCGTCCACCCATCCCTTCACGATCCCGAGCTGCCCCATCATCGCCGCCGTGTAGATCGTGGGGCGTGCGCCGTTCGCGACGAGATACTCCGCGATCGGACGGTTGCCGACATGCGAGGCGGCATCGATCGCCGTCTCCCAGTCGCCGTAGCCCCAGTCCCACGACGCTCGCGCCAGCGCCGGGCGAGCCGACACGAGTTCCTTCACGCGCGCCAGGTTGCCATGCGCCGCGCCGACCATCTCCTTCACGGCGTGGGCGTCCTGTGCGGGAAAGTTCGACGGCGGGTCCGTTGCCGGGACGGGTGCCGACTGACTCGAGAACGCGAGGGGGATGGCCGGCGCGAGGCCAAGAAAACCGCGGCGAGACACAGATTCGAACATGAACGCCTCCTGTTGCCCGGAATCTAGTCGCGCCCGATCATGACGCCAAGCCAGCACAGTGCGAGCCGCATGTGAGCCAGCAACGTGCTGATCTCGAACGGCTTGTCCCGAAGATGAACACAGAGACACAGAGCTCACAGAGGCGCACAGAGGCCGCGCGGATGGTCGCGGCGCCGCGCTTCGCGCGGCGGGAGGTGATGTGAGCCGGCAGATGCGAGCCACTGGACCGACTGACTTGGCTCGCATCTGCC
>JANOJK010001195.1:0-1803 GCA_031408165.1 Acidobacteriota bacterium
CACCGGGCCCTCGTGCAGCACGTCCGGCCAGGCGATGAACGTGCCCGGCAGGCCGGAGCGTTCCATGAGCGCTCGCGCCGAATCACCGTTTGTGACATGAAGCATGAATCCACCAGTAAGCCCGACCTTCAGGGCGGGATACAATCACCAACCAGCTCACTCGAACACGCCCGACCTGAGGTCGGCCCGACTGGTTGTGCGCCATCTCATCCTAACCTTCACGCTGCTCGTCTCGGCGTCGTGCGCGCGCGAGCCCGCGGGGCCGCCGCGCGGCGACGCGCCGGCCGGGCCGCGCAACGTGATCGTCATCACGATCGATACCCTGCGCGCGGATCACGTCGGGGCGTACGGCCACGGGGCGGCGCGGACGCCTGCCATCGATCGCCTCGCGCGCGAGGGCACGCGATACGACCGCGCCTATGCGACGGCCCCGATCACGCTGACCTCCCACGCGAGCCTGTTGACCGGACGGTACCCGCCGGGCCACGGGGCGCGGCACAACGGCATGCGCCTGGACCTGAAGACGCCGACCCTGGCCGAGGCGTTCGCGCGCGCGGGCTTCGAGACGGCAGCCTTCGTCGCCGCGTTTCCGCTCGACCGGCGCTTCGGCCTGATCAAGGGCTTCCGCACCTACGGGGACGTCATGCCGCGCGACGCGCAAGGGCGGACCGCCAACGACCGCCCCGGACGGGCGGTCGTGGAGGAAGCTCTCGGCTGGCTCGCGGCGCACCGCGCGCAGCGATTCTTCCTGTGGGTCCACCTGTTCGAGCCCCATGCGCCCTACGGCAATCCCGCGCAGGCGACGCGACCGGCGATCGAACGGTACGACGAGGACATCGCGGAGGCGGATCGCCAGGTGGGGCGCCTGCTGGACGCGCTGGGCGACCTGCGCGCGCAGACGCTCATCGTGCTGACAGCCGATCACGGGGAAGCGTTCGGGGAGCACGGCGAGATCAGCCACAGCCTGTTCGCCTACGACACGACGCTGCGCGTCCCGCTCCTCGTCACGGGTCCGCAGATTCCCGCGGGAGCGGTGGTGGCCGATCCCGTGTCGCTGGTCGACCTGGCGCCGACCCTCACGTCGCTCGCGGGGTTGCCATCGTTCGATAGCGACGGGCGGACGCTTCCGACCTCCGCGCCTTCGCCGGGAAGCGGCTCCGGCGAGGCCCCGGCGAAACCCGCCGCGCGACCGGTGCGCGCGGAGGCGGGCAACCTCCCACCGCCAGCCTCCAGCCTGCAGTCTCCAGCCTCCCGACCTCTGTACGCCGAGTCGTTCGCCCCGCTGCTGGACTTCGGCTGGAGTCCGCTGCGTGCCATCAGGATCGGCGACTGGAAATATATTGCTGCCCCCTCGCCCGAGCTCTACGACCTGAAGAGCGATCCCGGGGAAACGCGCAACGTCCGGGCGGCCGAGCCCGCGCGTGCCGCGGCGCTCGCGCGGCAGGTGGACGCGATCTCGACGAACGTGCTCGCGGCGACCGGGGAGGCGCCCGACCGGGAGACCCTGGCCCGGCTGCAGGCGCTCGGGTACGCATCGGGACGGCCGGAAACCGCCGGCGACCGGCCCGATCCGAAGGATCGGCGCGAGATCGCCGCGCGGTTCGCGCAGGTCGCCTCGGGAGAGCTTCGCGGCGCGGCGCTCGAAGGGGCCCTTCGCGACATCCTGCGCGCCGATCCCGGGAACCCGCAGGCCAACCTGCGCCTGGGCTACGTGCTCCTCGAGTCCGGCCGCTGCCCCGACGCGATTCCGCGTTTCACGGCCGCCATCGCGTCGCGCCTGCCGAGCGCCGACGCGCATCTCGG
>JANOJK010001221.1:0-3342 GCA_031408165.1 Acidobacteriota bacterium
GTGCAGCCGGAGAACCGCATCCTCACCGGGGACATGAATGCCTGGCCGGACCAGACCTCCATCCTGAAGTTCAATCAGACCTATCACGATTCCTGGACCGTGGCCAAGGCCAAGGGGACGGCGACTGCGTTTGCGGGGAACAACGGGGAGACAAAGAACGGGCGCATCGACTACATCTTCTACTCCAAGGGGTCCACGAACCTGACGGTGAAGTCTTCGCAGGTGTACGACACGCGTGCCGCAAATGGCGTGATGCCGAGCGACCACCGGCCGGTGCTCACGACCTTCATCGTCCAGTAGTTGCGCCGCTTCCGCTACCCACTTCAGTCACCGCCAAAGGCGGAAGGCCGATGCCTTCCGCCTTTGGTTTTGTACGGCATGCCGATACTGCAGAAGTTGGAATGCGCTTTGCGGTTAAAGCCGTCGTACGAGAGCGATCGGGCCCCAGGGAGGTTCGAACGCGGACCGGTTGGCCTCAGCTGGGCAATTGATTACTTCTATGGGAAACGGAATCACCACACAGATGACCAGGGGGGCTTTCCTCGCCACTCTGGAAGAGATTCTCGGGGTGGCGCCCGGCGGACTACGGCCGTCCGCCACACGCGAAAGCGTGCCCGGCTGGTCCTCGCTGACTGACGTCAACATCCTGACCGTCATCTTCTCCGAGCTGGGTATCGAGGCCGAGGACGACCTGCTCGACTACAAGACAGTCGGCGACCTCCTCGACATTCTGGACCGCCTCAACGCGTTCTCTGCCTCGTAAACCTCATGTTTCGAGGGCTTAAACGGCAGACGCTTCGAATCCTCCGGGCGACCGGCGCCGAGCAGCGGTTGCTGAACAGCCGCTGGCGGCACCAGCGCCTCCTCATTCTGGGCTATCACGGCATCGCGCGGCACGATGAGCACGAGTGGAATCCCGATCTTTTCATGCCCGTCGCGCTCCTGAAGGAGCGGCTCGAGACGCTCAGGCGCGCGAAGTGTACGGTGCTGCCGCTCGGGGAGGCCGTCGAGCGCCTCTATCGCAACGACCTGCCCGAGCGGAGCGTGGCCATCACGTTCGACGACGGGTTCTACGACTTCAAGGCCGCCGCCTATCCGGTCCTGAAGGCGTTCGAGATGCCGGCCACCGTCTACCTGACGACGCTGCGCTGTGAGCACGATGGTCCCGTCTTTCCCCCGACCGTGTCGTACTTCCTCTGGAAAGCGGGCGACAGGGTCGTGAACACCGCGGCGGGCGATCTGATCGATCGCCCCCTGACGCTCGATGGCCGCACCCGCGAAGACCGCATCCGCATCGTCACCGAGATCGTCGGCTTCGCCGAGCGGCGGCGGATGGGTCCGGAGGACATGAATGCGCTGCTGCAGCGGCTCGCCCGGATCCTGGACGTCGACTGGGGCGAAGTCCGCGAGCGTCGCACGCTGCACCTGATGAACCCGGACGAAGTGCGTCACATGGCGGCGCTCGGGGTGGACGTGCAGCTGCACACCCACACCCATGCCTCTCCCCTCACGAAGGGGGAGTTCGTGCAGGAAATCTCGGTCAACCGCGAGATCATCACCCGGCTCACGGCGTCGGCGGCGCCGGGCCCGGTGCACTTCTGCTATCCCATGGGCATCTACCGCGTGCCGTATGTGGGCTGGCTGGCGGAGTCGCGGGTCTCCTCGGCGACGACGTGCGATCCGGGACTCGCCACGCCGCGCACCAACCCGTTGCTGCTGCCGCGGTTCGTTGATTCCACGCGCCAGACGACGCTCGAGTTCGAAGGGTGGATCTCGGGTGCGGCATCGCTGATGGCGCGGCCCCGGGGTTTCACTGGTGCCTGAGTTGGCGTCCCTCGAGGACACGCGCGCCGCATGCCGGGCCGCGCTCGAGCAGGCGCCCGACCTCGCACCGCTCTGGACCGCGTGCCGTGCGGGACAGCCCTCGCTCGTCGAGGCGCGCGGGCTCATGCCGCGCGTGCGGACGCACGGGGGCCCCGTGTCCCGTCTGGCGCGGATCAGGGAACGCCTCGCGCGCGGCGGGTATCCTGTCGGCGGCGGCGCGTTCGAACGAATGCTGATCGTCTCGTCGGCGCTCGAGGCGATCGATCGCCTCCCGGCGCTTCGTGTGGACGACCGCGTCCGCGAGCTCTTCTGCCAGAACTACCAGGTGTACGCGGCGACCCCCCACAAGCTGCCGGAGCCGTTCGACCTCGCCCTGGCCTCGTTCATCTGCATGGCACGCGTCGCGACGCTGTCGCGGTTCCCGGCCGGTCAGCTCGACTGGGAAGTGTCCGGCATCAAGCGGTCGTGGCTCGTCACGGGCCCCTGGGGCAGCCGGGTGCGGCTCGTGTCAGCCATCCTGTTCGACCTTCGTGGAGTCCAGCCGGCGTTCTTCAGCCACATCAACCCCAACCGCCGCAATCAGGGCATCCTGCTCGAGCGCGAGTCGCTGCGGTCGTATCACCGGATGGCGCGGTCGATGGCGCAGCAGCCGCAGATCCGGGGGCTCATCACCGCGTCGTGGCTGCATTCGCCGGACACGTTCGAAGTCAGTCCCCACCTCACCTGGCTGAACACGGTCTTCCTCGAGAACGGCGGTCGCGTGCTGCCGCTCGGGCGCGTGGATCCCGATTGCGGCGTCCTGCACCGCAGCCCGGAGCGGCAGCAGGCGTACGAGGCGGGCACGTTCACACCGACCGCCGCGCTCGTCATCTGGCCGCGCGCCGCGATGCTGAAGTGGGCGGCGGCGCACGAGGAGCTCCGCGACGACCGCAGCGCGCTGCCACAACCGGCGGGGTCGCTGCAGGAAGCCCGCGCGTGATCAGGCCGCGGTCTCTCACGGCTGCCGACATCGTCGCGAAGCTGGCGGACCTTGCCCATGGCGACCGCCTGGGCGCGGCGCGGGCGATCTGCGCTGAGATCGACGCGTCCTTTGCGCCCGCCGCGGCCGACACCCTGCTCGAGCAGCTCGCCGCGCAGACCGAGACCCAGCGCGCGAGGCTGTCGGAATGGATCGACGCGCTGCCGGCCTCGACTGCCGGCTGCTACCTGCAGGCCGCCTTCTACGCAACCGCGGGACGCCACGTGGAGGCCGCCGCCCGGTGGCACGAGTTCTTCGAACGCTTCCCGTCGCAGGATGCTGTCCTCATGGCGCACCGCGTGCGTGCGCTCGCCCGCGCGGGGCAGTGGGAGCCGGCGGCGCGGCACCTGCGCCAGGCGCTCGGCACGCGGCCGTCCTACACCTTCTACGCGCGGACCGAGCGGCTGATCGACGAGGTGGCGACGCACGCGCCGTCCGCCGTCCGGGAGGCGCGCATCGCGGTCCTGGGCAGCTCGACGATGAGCCTGCTCATCCCGGTC
>JANOJK010000155.1:0-5857 GCA_031408165.1 Acidobacteriota bacterium
CTGACACGTGCCACGACCCTTCACGAAGCTCACCAAGGTCACCAGGACTCGCCGGGCCTTTGTCTTCGTGGTCGTTGTGGGGTGACGCTTGCAGACGCGATGAAGGACGCCGCGTACGCGACCCCGGACGAGCTCGTCACCACCTACGGACCGTCGTGGCTCCATCGCTGGCGGGTCGCGAAGAAGCTCCCGCCGCGCATGAGGGACGAGCCCGAGCCGCCGAAGTGGATCGTTGACTATCGATAGACATGGACGGCGTGCGGCTCACCACGAAGTTCACTAAGGCCACAAAGATCACCAAGGCAATTCAGACCTTCGTGACCTTTGTGATCTTTCTGATCTTTGTGGTGCGCCGTGGGCCGTTCGGCTTATGGTGCCACTCATGAGGACACTCCTCCCGGCGGCGTGCGTTCTGACCGCGGTTTCCCTGACGCTGGGAGCGCAGCAGCCGGCGTTCGATCTCGTAATCCTGGGCGGACGGGTCATCGATCCCGAGACCAACCTCGACGCCGTCCGCCACCTCGGGATCGCCGGGGGCCGGATCGCGGCCGTGTCCACCGAGCCGCTCACCGGCCGCGAGACGCTCGACGCGCGCGGGCTGGTGGTCTCGCCGGGGTTCATCGACGTCCACACGCACGTCAACGACGCCGCCACCTACCGTCTCGCCGTGCAGGACGGCGTGACGACCGCGCTCGACATGGAGATTGGCGCGCCGGACGTGGACGCCTTCTACGCGGCGCGGCGCGGACAGGCGCCGATCAACTTCGGGACGGCGGCGAGTCATCCCTGGTCCCGTGTGATCGCGTTCGGCGAGACGCCGGCGGCCGGCATCGTGCCGGCGGCGACCCGCGCCATGCAGGCGGTGGCGGGAGATGCCGAGCGCCTGGCGATGCGGCGCCAGATCGAGCGCGGGCTCGCGGCGGGGGCGCTCGGGGTCGGCATGGGACTCGTGTACACGCCCGGCGCGACGCGCTCCGAAGCCATCGACGTGTTCCGTGTCGCCGCCGCGCACCGCGTGCCCGTGTTCGTCCACGTCCGGAGCTCCGGCCGCCTGGAGCCCGGCTCGAGCGTCGAGTCGGTGGCCGAAGTAATCGCCGCGGCCGCCATCACCGGTGCGGCGCTCCACATCGTCCACATCAACAGCAGCTGCATGGCGGATTCGCCGGAGTGCCTGCAGATGATCGCGGGCGCCCGCGAGCGCGGACTCGATGTGACGGTCGAAGGCTACCCGTACGGCGCCGGGATGACGGACTTGAAGTCGGCGGTCTTCAATCCGGGGTGGCAGCAGAAGATCGGCGTGACGGAGCACGACGTCGCGATTCCCGAAACGGACGAGCGGCTGACGCCCGAAACCTTTGCGCGGTACCGCGCGCAGCCGGGTCCGCGGCTGGTCCTCATCTACACGAACCCGGACGCCGTCGTGGACCGCGTGATCACCGATCCGCTGACGATGGTGGCGAGCGATGCGGTGATGCAGAACGGCCAGGGGCATCCGCGCGCCGCGGGAACGTTTGCCCGCATCCTCGCGCGCTACGTCCGCGAGCAGCGCTCGCTGACGCTGCTCGATGCGGTCAGGAAGATGTCGCTCATGCCGGCGCGGCGCCTGGAAGGGGCGTCGGCCGCCGCGCGCCGCAAGGGGCGCGTGCAGGTGGGCGCGGACGCCGACCTGGCCATCTTCGATCTGGCGACCGTCGCCGACCGCGCGACGTATGCGAAACCCACCGAGCCGTCGGTGGGGTTTCGCCACGTGCTGGTCAACGGCACCGCGGTGGTGCGCGACGGCAAGCTGCTCGACGCCGCACCGGGGCGCGAGATCCGGCGAGAGCGGTAAGCCTGCACCGCTGCACGACCCAAGGATCCTCACCAAGGCACCAAGGCACCAAGGCACCAAGAACTCAAAAAGGGTCCTTCGTGTCTTCGTGCCTTCGTGCCTTCGTGATGAGCCGTGGCAACTTTATCTCGTGACCGTGGCTATCGCGCGGCCCAGCGGCGCCGCGGTTGCCGACGACATCGCATCGTAGTAGGACACGAACCGGGTCGTCTCCGCGGCCTGGTAGGCGCGGAGGTTGTCCGCCCACCGGAATCCGATCGGCTGATAGAGGAGCTCCGCCTCGATCGTCAGAGGACCGCGGGCCCCGGCCGTGTCGATGGCATATCGCACGCGATCGGATCCGCCCGTGAAATCCGCGTCATCCCGCGCCTCGCCGTGGACCGCGATGTCGGCGCCCGCGGTGGTCTTGTCGAAGCCCTGCGGCAGGAGCCGGTTGTCCTTGGCGTATCGCACGGCCTTCAGCAGGCCCGTCGTCACCGCGCCGGACGGGTCGGCGATGATCGATTCGTAGATCTGGACCTGGGACGGGCGCACGATCTCGCGGTAATGCGGCTCGAACCGGGACGGGTCCTCATCATTGTCGTTGCCGGCGATCGCGCCGCCGGGACCGAGCCGGCCCGACGCAAAGACGGTACGTCCGTCCGCATCGCGGATCGTCAGGCTGATCCAGGCACGGCGCGACGGGTACGCGGTCGGCAGCTTGTGCCCGGTCAGGTTCTCGACCGAGACGTCCACCACGAGGCGCCCGGCCTGGACCTCTGCCCGCTCGATGGTGAGCCGCGCCGTCGAGTCGCGGAGGTGGCTGAGCGTGCCGCGCGCGGCCGCCTCGAGCTCGCTCGCCGGCGCCTCGACGCCGAGCTCGGCACGGAAGCGATTGAGCATCCGCAGCACGAAGAAATTTCCGCCGACGAACGAGTGCCGGCGCGTGCCCTCCCGCGGCGCCCCCAGGACCGACGCGATGGGCGCAGGCTCGACGATCGCGGGCATGTGGCACGACTGGCAGCTCTGCTCGGACGCATACCGGCTGTGCTGCCATTCCTGGAACGGCACCTGTTCGGGGAACCGGCCGAGTGCGTCGCCGTCGGGTCCGCGGGCGGTCGTATAAAGCGTGTGGCACGTCGCGCACATCTCCGACTGCCGGATGTGCGCGCCTTCGGTCTGCTGAAAGCCCGTGACGGAGTGCATCAGGCGCCGGAGGCCGTTGTCGACGGGGAACGGACCGTAGATCGGCCGCTGCTCGATCGGGATGGCCGTGTCGATGACGAAGCCGCCGGTGAAGCCGGCTGCGGTACCGAGGTTCTTCGCCGTGATCTGGTGACAGAGCGTGCACGATACGCCATCGTGCGCGAGCCGCGACTCCGCGGCGCTCTGGCCGGTGACGGGCAGGTGCGCGAACACCCGGCCCTGGCGGCCGGTCGCGTGCTCCGCGGTGTGGGACATCGGCATGTGGCACACCGAGCACTCGTCCTCGATCGCGGCGGCCGCCTTCGGATGGTCGACGGTCTCGCGGCGCACGGAAGCCTGCCAGTAGGGATCCCTCGACGAGTTCGCCATCATCGTGGCGCGCCAGGCGACGCCGATCGAGACGTCCTCGCCCGATGGGGTGACCAGGCCGTTGTGACAGGCCATGCAGTCGTGCGAGGTCGCGAAGAGGCCGAGGCTTCCGGGCGGGTCAGCGCCGGCGACGGCCGCAGGCCCCGGCAGGGCGATCGCGCCCAGGAGGGAAGCCAGCCATGCCCCCCCGGCGATCATCAGCAGTCGGTGCATGAACAGAGGGGGGCTCCTGTTACCAGCCGGAGAACAGGCCGCCGTCGAACCAGTCCCACAGCACGTACATCCTGAACGTGCGGCCGCGATTCGCGCGATCGTTGACCGGCAGCTGGATACCGCCGTTCACCAGCACATGATGTCGCCGGCTCAGCGACGCCTGCAGCTGCGGCACGACGTCCCACAGGGTGTGTTCCCCCGCGGTCAGCTCCTTCGCGGCGACCACTTCCAGCATCGGCGACCACTCGCGATGGAAGCGCTGGTGAAAGAACGTCTGGCCCGCGGCCACGCGCCAGAAGGCCTCCCGCGCGGACTTCCGGCGGTCGGTCGGCAGCTCGATGCCGGCTTGCGCCTGCACGAACGCGTTCGACGGGAGCATCTGGCCCACCGACACGAAAGGTTCGACGATCGTCACGCCTTTTCCGAAGCCGGCCGTCTCCTTCCCGGTCGGCAGGAGTACTTCGGTGCCCAGCGACAGGATGGACCCGCGATCGACGTCATGAAACAGCGCATGCTTGATGGCAATCGCGATGTCGCCGAGGCCGCGGCCCCATCCGCCGGCTTCGGTGCGCTGCAGCTCGATCGGGACGCTCATCTCCCACTGCGCCCGCGCCCCGATGCGATGCTCGTAGACAATGTTGTTGCCGACGGCCGCGCCGCCGAATCGGCTGACGGCGGTCGTGAGGAGCGCCTCATTCTCGGGAAACGCCTTCTCCGTCACGAGCGGGCGAGGCAGGTTGAGATCGCCCCGCGGCCAGCGGCGCTCGGCGCAGAACCCCCGCACGTGCCCGACGACCCGGTGAATCTCCTCCTCGGTCAGCGCGTCGCGGAACGAGGGCATGCGCCGGTCGAACGCGCGCACCGGCCCGCCGTTATAGACGATCGCGAACCAGTCGGCTTCCGCCTCGGGCGTCGCGAAGGCGCAGTCCGTGAAGTCGGGCAGCTCGACGTCGAAACCCACATGGCTCTTCGGATTGCCGCGTCCGTCGGGACCGTGGCACGTCTGGCAGGCGGCGCGGTAGATGTCGGCGCCGCTGCGCGCCCGGGCGGGCGCCGGCGCAACGCTCTGCTCCTGTGGCTCGGCGGCTCGCAGGGTCGCGGCCAGCAGCGGTACCGCCGCAAGGGTGATGAGTGAGCGGGGCCGCAGGCGCACGAAGGGATATCTTATGCCGACTCGATCACGAAGAGGTGCGCGTCGCCGGATTGGAGCCGGACATACAGGCCGCTGCCGAGGTCGGCGCGCCTCCAGGTGCGGCTCTGGTCCGACAGCTGATCGGTCAGCCGGAAAGCGTCACCCTTCGGCAGATCGCCGACCTGCACGAGTCCCTGCGCGTCGTGGTCCGTGATGTTCGCGGCGACGATCGCCAGGTCTCTGCCATGGCGCCACGCGCACGCGATCAGGTCGCCGTTTGTCACGTCGCCGGCACCCCCAACCTCGAGCAGCGTCCACTCGCCGTCGTGGAAGAGCGGCGCGTCGATCGTCTTCAACAGCCGCGCGTAGAAATCGCGGATGTCAGCGCGACCCGGATCGTCGGGCCAGCGCCCGAGCTGCACTGGCAGGCGCACGTGCGCTCCCCCGAGCTGCCCGTCGAAGAAGAAGCGCAGTCCGGGCAGCGTGAAGGTCAGCGCCGCGGCGGCGCGGATGCGGTGGCCGAACTCGCTGGCGCTGCGGGCCTCGTCATGGTTCTCGAGGAACCGCGCGAGCTTCGCGCTGTAGCCGGGGTCGGCGCGCAGATGGCCGCGCGCCTGCTGCGGGTCACCGTGGTGCAGCCGATCGAGCAGCCGCTTGTCGTACGTGAAGTCGAACCCCTGCTGCTGCAACTGGAACTCGCGGTCCCAGTACACCTCGGCGAGGTAGGTCATCGGCGCGCGGCGGGTGGCCGCGGGCCAGAACTCGGTGGCGGGTGTGCCATACAGCAGGTCGACGCGCTGCTGCCATGTCTGCGCGAAGACGTCGTTCAGCACGAGCATGGCCATGTCGCAGCGGACGCCGTCGCAGTGCTGCGCGATCGTCGTCAGGACGCCGACCATCGCCTCGCGGGTCGCGGGGTTGAAGTAGTTGAGCTGCGCGACGTCGCGCCACGGCGGGAAGAACGGGTCCCGGCCGCATGCGATGAAGCGCACGGTGCTGTCGTCGGGATCCTCGATCGGGTGATAGAGACCCGGCTCGGCGCGGTAGTTGTCGAGCGTCCCCTCGACGAAGAACTCCGGGTTGGTTCGCATCCAGTCGTGATCGAACCCGACGTGGTTCGGCACGAA
>JANOJK010000163.1:0-3086 GCA_031408165.1 Acidobacteriota bacterium
TTCCTCGCCGAAACCACCGGCCTCGACGGCACGAAGCTGTCGGCGGCGCAGACGGCCGTGACGAAAACGCCGGAGCAGCAGGTGGTGGCTGAAGCCAGCATCGTGGGCGACCGTGAGACGCTGAAGGCGGATGCGTTCATCCCCGCGGTCATGGCCCTCGTCTATCTGCTGCTGCTTCTCTATTTCAAGGCGATCGGCGGTTACAAGCCGGTGCACATCGACGCGCTCGCCGCCGAGCGGCCGGGGGTACCGCCCGGCGGCCCGCGGGACGCGGGCAGAGGCTGAGCGCGCCCCGTTTCCCACAGTGAGACGGTTGACGGGTTCGAGGCGCTGACTGAACCTCAGTCAAATCACTCAATCGGTGCGGGACACCATGCGGCGTTTGTGAAAACGTCGCCATCCCTGCCGGACATGCGAGCCCACGGTGCCGGCAGCGACCAAGATCGACGAGATTGAGGTTTCTCAGGTCTGACGAGGTCCTCAGTTTGTCAGGTGCATCGCCCGCGCGGACCCGACGACCACTTCTCGGTGCGAATGCTGTAGCCCATGTAACGCGCGGCAGCCGGGCCCCGCCGGACCTGCGAGACAGCCGGGTGGTCCCACGTCGCCGCGGGATTCTCGAGGAGCGGCGCCAGGCGGCGAGGCGATCGAGGTTCGGCGTCTTGACCAGCGGATGGCGGAACGTGCCCAGATCGTCGTTGAGGTCGTCCGCCATGATGACCAGGACGTTCGGCCGCGTCCGCTGCGCGGCGCTGTCCTCCGCCGCTCCAAAGAAGATCGCGCAGAAGAACGGCCGTCCAGAGGCCCCGGGCGTTGTGGCGGCATGGGCGGCATACTCGCACGGCTGCCTCCGGCGGCAAGCCGAACTCCCCTCCAGGACACCGCGTTGAGCCCTTTTCGCCTCGTTGCGCACATTCCATCGCAACTGGCCAAACGGGGGCCCAACACGACAACCGGAAGGAGGCTGTGATGTCTACTCAACGTCGAGGCCTGGGAATCAGTGTGATTGGTGCGGCGATCGCCGGGGTGGTGCTGTCAGCACACGCCATCACGGGTCCAAGCAGTTCCGCAACTCCGTACATCCATCGCGCGCAACCGGGTGTCGTGAGCAAGGCCATCCTCACCGTCGGCGATTCCATCGGAGGGTACCGGCTGGCCGGCATCCCCGATGGTCTCGGTGCGTTCGACAACGGCGACGCCACCTTTACGCTGCTGGTGAACCACGAAATCCGCGACACGCTGGGCATTGCGCGCGCGCACGGCGCAAAGGGGGCCTTCGTGTCCAGATGGATCATCCGCAAGGAGGATCTGGGGGTGATTCGTGGAAACGACCTGATCCAGGAAGTCGCCACGTGGAACGTCACGGCCGGCGCCTGGAACGCCCCGGCGAAAGGCGTGGCCATGTCGCGCTTCTGTTCCGCCGATCTGCCGCCCGTCACCGCGCTCTTCAACGCGCAGAGCGGGCTCGGGTACGCAGGGCGGATGTTTCTCAACGGAGAAGAGGTCAGCCCGAGTCAGGAGGGACGTGCCTTCGCGCACCTGATGGACGGCACGAGCTACGAGCTTCCGGCGCTGGGCAAGTCCTCATGGGAAAACCTGCTCGCACATCCCGACACCGGGACGCGGACCGTGGTCGTCGGCCTCGATGACAGCTCCGGCCCCGTGGCCGGACAGGTGTACGTCTACGCGGGAGAGAAGGCCGGTTCGACCAATCCCATCGAGGCTGCGGGGCTCGCCCACGGAGTACTGCTCGGCATCAAGGTGGCGGGATTTCCCGGCGAACCGGACCAGGGGATTCCGGACGGAACGCCCTTCACGGTTCACTCGTTCGGCAACGTTTCGGGGATGACCGGCGCGGCGATCGAAGCCGCGAGTGTGGCGAACGGGGTCACGGCGTTCAAACGGCCGGAGGACGGCGCGTGGGACCCGTCCCATCCCAATGACTTCTATTTCGTGACGACGGCCACCTTTACGGGTCCGAGCAGACTCTGGCGCCTCCGGTTTACGGACGCCGGGCACCCCGAAGCAGGCGGCTCGATCTCGATGCTCCTCGACGGCACGGAGGGACACCACATGCTCGATAACGTCCTGGTCACGAACCGGGGGCATGTGCTGCTCCAGGAGGATCCCGGTGTCCCTGCTGGCAACCCCGATTACCTGGCGGCCATCTGGCAGTACACGATCGAGACCGACGAGCTGACGCTCGTGGCGCGGCATGATCCCGCGCGTTTCGTCCTCGCTCGCCCGGGCTTTCTCACAAGAGATGAGGAGTCCTCAGGGATCATCGACGCATCCGGGATTCTCGGCCAAGGCTGGTTCCTGCTTACCGTGCAGGCGCCATATCCCACTGACGCAGAACTGGTGACCGGCGGGCAGTTGCTGGCCCTGCACGTTCCACCCAAGGGACGATAGCCCGGATCAGGGACGGTGGGCGCCGCCCGCCGTCCCTGGTCGCGCCGCCAGGGCTCTCCCCGTACGATGGCGGCGGGATGCAGCAACGCAATGAGACTTGCATTCGGAGCCGCTGTGCTCGCGCTGGGGAACTGGAACAAAGAGAAAAAACGCGACACGTCAATCGAGGAAGTGGCCGTTCTCGAGGTGCGCGATCAGACGGCGGTGGCCAAGGTGACGGTCGCGTGGGGCATCGAATTCATGCTGCTTGGCAAGTACGACGGCCGCTGGAAGATCGTCGAGATCCTCTGGCAGAGTCATCCGCCAAAGTAATTGTTCCGGCAGGCCGGACGGCGGCGAGTCTCGCCGCGTGATGTTGAACGCCCTGCTCTGGATTGCGAATATGGACGTCCCTGCCGCCGGCGTCCAGGACACGAGCACGGCGGCCGTCCTCACCGAGAACCTCGACGACAAACGGAAATAGTGCGCCGGCCGCTTGCGCTCGCGCGACCAGCCCGATGATCAGACGCGCGGCGTGGTCGGGTAGGACAGTGCCCCCAGCGGGAACTGCTCGAGATCGATCACCGCGCCGCTGAACGCCTGCGAGCGCGGCGAGGAGAGAAAGAAACAGACCTCGGCGACCTCGTCGGGCTCGAGCAGGCGGCCGATCGGCATCTTCTTCCCCTCGCGCTCGA
>JANOJK010000189.1:0-4900 GCA_031408165.1 Acidobacteriota bacterium
GCTGCCCGCCCCCGGTCCCGCCGGCCTTCCGCTCGCGCGCGAAGAGCGCGGCCAGAATGCCCTGCACCGCGAACATGCCCGTCGCGATGTCGCCGATCGCCACGCCCAGGCGGAACGGCGGGCCGTCGGCGGCGCCGGTGATGCTCATCAGGCCCCCTTCGGCCTGCATCATCGCGTCGTAGCCGGCTTCCACGCGCCGCGGCCCTGTCTGCCCGAAGCCCGAGATGGAGCAGTAGACGATGCGCGGATGACGCGCGGCAACCTCGCGGTACCCGAGCCCGAGCCGCTCCATCGTTCCCGGCCGGAAGTTCTCGACGACCACATCCGCGCGCGCGAGCAGCGCCTCGAGGATTGGACGCGCCCGTGCGTGCTTGAGATCGAGGGCGAGGCTCTCCTTGTTCCGGTTGACGCTGAGAAAGTACGCGCTCTCCGTGCCGACAAACGGCGGCCCCCAGGCCCGGGTATCGTCGCCGCGCCCGGGCTGCTCGATCTTGACCACACGCGCACCCAGGTCGCCGAGCTGCATCGTGCAGTACGGCCCCGCGAGCACGCGCGAGAAGTCGAGCACGAGCAGACCGTCGAGGGGAGGCATCGGGAATCGGGTAATGGGGAATCCGGTAATCGGGTAATCTAGTGAACGTGAGCTGAACAGCACGCGCGGTAGCGCGTGCGCAGCGAGATTACCAAATTACCCAATTCCCCAATCAGCAAATGAAGATTACGGTCTACTCCGGCGCGCGTTGACGGGCCTGCGACATGGTGAAAGAGTTTCTTTCACGCGAAGGGCACCCGTTCGAGACGAAGAACATCGAGGACGATGATGCGGCGTACGACGAGCTGATGAAGCTCGGAGCGCGGTCGGTCCCGGTGACCGTCATCGGCGATCAGGTCGTCACCGGCTTCGACCAGGCCCGGCTGCGTGAAGCGCTGACCGCTGCCGGCGGCGGATCGTCACCAGGTCGCTGAGGAGCGCATAGGCGGTCTGCGTCAGGCTGCCGCCCATCTGGCAGACGGCGATGTCTCCGAGCAGGTCGGTCTGCAGGACGAGGGCGTTCGCCATGCCTCGCAGTCCCGACAGAAGATCCGTCTCGGGCAACTCCACGGGCCGCACTGACGTGACCACCCCCTGTGGCGTGCGCCGCGCCGAGGCGACCAGCCGCACCCGCGCCCCACGCGCCTTGGCGGCCATCGCCAGCCGCGCCGTGGCGGGACCGATGCCCTCGCGGTCCACTGCCTGAGGTGTCAGCCGGGCGCGCATGAGGACGTTGGCCAGCGCGGCGGTCTTTGCCGCCGCATCCCAGCCGTCCACGTCGAGCGACGGGTCGGCTTCCGCGATGCCCATTTCCTGCATGCGCTGGAGTGCGGCGTCGAACCCTTCACCGTCTTCGAGCGCGGTCAGGATGTGGTTGGTGGTGCTGTTGATGACCCCCCGGAATCCGGTGATCTCGACCGCCGGCAGCGTCTCGCGCACCAGGCTGAAGACAGGGACGCCGTCCATCACCGCCCCTTCGAACAGGAACGACAGATCGCGGTCGGACGCCAGGGCGCTCAACTCCTCGAACGCAAAGGCCGCCGGGCCCTTGTTCGCGGTCACGGCGTGGCAGCCTGCCAGCAACGCCGCGCGCACGTAGTCGATGGCCGGCTGCCCGGCGGTGATGTCGAGCGTCGTGGTCTCGACGAGGACCTTCAGCGGCGCGTCGCTCTGGGAAAGGCGGCGGATGATGTCGCCGCTGTCGCCGGCGGGCGGAACCCCGGTTGCGTTGACGGGATGCCCGCCTTCCACGCTGACGGCGCTCGCCACCGCATCGACGCCGCCCGGCCTGAAGACGCTCCCGTGGCGCCGCGTCGCGATCCCGACGACCCGGCAATCGAGGTCGTAGTCGAGCGACAGCCAGTCCCTGCGCTCCTCGATCAGCCGCGCGAACCGGCGGCCGACCGATCCGAAACCGACGAGCGCGAGATCAGCGCGCATGCGCGCCGAGGGAGGTGAGGAACTCTCCGATCAGGGTCAAGGCCGACTCGAGGTACTTCGGGTCCGAGCCGAAACCGATCCGCACGTACCCGTCCATGTCGAAGAAGTCGCCGGGAACCAGCAGGACGCTGCGCTCGGCGCGCAGCCGCTCGGTCAGCTCGGACGAGCGGAACGGGTGCGTGTGCCGCACAAACGCGATGGCCCCCGCCTCGGGCGCAATGTGGCTCAGCCCCTCCTGTTGGTCGATCCAGCGGCGGACGAGCGGATAATTCGCGCGGATGATGCCGCGCGTGCGCGCGAGGAGCGTCGCCCGCCTCGCCGGTTCGAGCGCGATGCGCGCGAGCCGATCGTTGATGCCCCCCGGCGCAATCGTCGTGTAGTCGTGAATCGACCAGAGCTCGGCGATGAGCGCGGGCGGCGCCGCAATCCACCCGATGCGAAGCCCCGGCAGGCCGTACGCCTTCGACAGGCCGCTGGTGACGACGGCGCGCTCGTACCGCCCCCAGACAGTCGGGGTGTCATCCGCTTCACGCTCCGCGCCGCGATAAATCTCGTCGTCGACGACCCAGGCCCCGACTGAGGAGGCAATGCGGCAGATCCCGTCGAGGTCCGCGCCGTCGAGCCGCGCGCCCGTCGGGTTATTCGGATTGCAGAGGAGGATCGCCCGCGTCTTCGGCGTCACGAGTGCTTTCAGCTCGTCCAGGTCGACCGTCCATTTCAGCTTTCTTGCATCTGCGTGATCCGCGTCCCGGGCGCGCCCGGCGACGGTTTCCCGCAACCGCCAGGGTCGGACCGTCGCGCCAAGCGCGCGGGCGAGTCCCGCAGCCTGCATGTAGTTGGGCGTGAGGAAGACGATCTCGTCCCCGGGTTCGACCAGACGCATCAGCAGGATGCAATTGGCTTCCGAACCGCCGTTGGTGACCTGGATGTGCTCGGCCGTCCCCCCGGGGTACATGCCGGCGATGGTTTCGCGCAGGGCGACGGTCCCGTTGGTCTGGGGATACCCGAGTTCCAGCTCCAGGAGGGCAGCGTGCCGCGCCGGGCTGTCGACGAGCTCCGACAGCCGCAGCGGGTGGACGCCGCTTTCCGACACGTTCCACGCGACACGGTTTTCCCAGATGGACTGGAAGCGCTCGAGTGCGAACGTTTCGAGTCTCATGAGCCGAAAGTGTATCCTTTTGAACGCCGCATGGCATCCGACCTCGTCCCCGAGCTCGCGTTGATTCCGGCCGGCGAATTCCTCATGGGGTCCGAGGATGCCGAAGAGGATGAGCGTCCGCTCCACCGCGTCCACGTGGACGACGTTTTCCTGAGTGTCCAGCCAATCACCAACGCCGAGTATTCCCGCTTCACCCGCGAGACCGGGCATCGCTCGCCCGCCATCTACGAGCTGCCTCTCGTCGTCAAGGCCGGCGGTGCGGAGCGCGAGCGCGCCTTCCGCCAGGTCGGCACTCCCTACGTGTGGGAGGACGGCCATCCGTCGATCGATCGCGCGGATCACCCCGTGACGCTCGTCCGCTACGACGACGCGACCGCCTATTGCGCGTGGCTGTCGGCGTCGACGGGAAGGGCCTTCCGGCTGCCGACGGAAGCGGAATGGGAAAAGGCCGCGCGCGGCGGCGCGGAGTCGAAACGCTATCCGTGGGGGGACCGCCTCGACCGCAACATGGCCAACTTCCTGGTGGATCCGGCGCTGAAGCCGACCCACGGAACAACGGCCTGCCGTTCCTATCCGGCGAACGCCCTCGGGCTGTTCGACATGGCGGGTAATGTCTGGGAGTGGGTGAACGACTGGTACGACCCGCGATACTACGGGACGGCGGGCGCCAGGAACCCGACGGGCCCCCCCGTCGGGACCCTGCGCCTCGTCCGCGGCGGCAGCTGGCTCGTGGCCGACGTGCGGATGCTGTCCTGCAGCCATCGGCACAAGGTGCCGCCCGACACGTATTCGTACGGCATCGGGTTCCGGGTGGCGTGTTCGCTATAGCCGCGGATCGCGCGGACCACGCGGGTGCCGCGGGAAGGAAACAATGATGAGAAACCAGCTCGCCTCGATCGTGCTTCTGCTTGGTTCGGCCCTGCCGCTTGCCGCGCAGCCGCAGGCTCCGCCGGGGCCTGCCGTCATCGTGACGAATGGCGAGGCTGTCGTGAAGCAGGCCCCCGATCGCGCGTGGGTCATGGTCGGCGCGGAGAGCCGCGCCAAAGCGCCCCAGGAGGCGCAGCGGCTCAATACCGCCGCGATGTCGGCCGTGATCGATCGCATCAAGGCCGCCGGCATTCCGGCCGACGCGATCCAGACGACGGGCTACACCCTGCAGCCGGAATTCGACTACGTGAACGGCAAGCAGGTGCTGCGCGGCTATGTCGCGCGCAACCAGGTCCAGGTGCGCGTCGACGCGTTGCCGAAAACCGGCGAAGTGATCGCGGCCGTCGTGGCGACGGGCGCGACGACGGTCGGCGGCGTGCGCTTCGACTTGAAGGACCGCGACAGCGTCGAGCGCGACGCGCTCCGCCTCGCGGTGCGCGATGCGCGCCGCCGGGCCGACGCCGCGGCGTCGGGCGCGGGCGTCACGATCGATCGCGTGGTCCGGGTCGAGGAGCAGCGCGAGATGGGCGACATCGGCCGGCCGATGCCGATGGGCATGGCGATGATGAGACAGGAAGCCGCGCAGGCCGCCGTACCGCTCGAAGGAGGCGAGATCGAAGTCCGCTCGCGCGTGACGTTGACCGTGGCGATCCGGTAGGGGGGGCCGCTGATCACGGGGCTCTCGAGCGTGACAGCCTATGGGCCGACGACGTCTTTCTCGGGAAGCGGATCTGCCGTTTCGTCGAACAGACCGGTGAGCTGCGGCGCGCCGAGCGGACGCGGGATCTGATCGATCGTCTCGAGGTCCGGGACTTCCTCCGGCGCGGTGATCCCCTTGTCCT
>JANOJK010000207.1:0-3089 GCA_031408165.1 Acidobacteriota bacterium
CCTGGCACGCCGAGTTGTGGAAGAAGTATTCGTTGCCGTCATCCGCGAGGATGAATCCGAAGCCCTTGTCGCTGACGAGTCGCTTGATCGTTCCGTTCATCGGTGCTGCCATAGCCGTTTCTCAAAGAAAGAGGGTTGATACGCGTTCGCGTTGGGAGGGAAAGACTTTCTTGGAAGCCCCACGCCTGCCCGAAGATCGGTCAGCGCTGGGTTGCTAGGCTGGCTCAGATCGCACGCGAATTATGATACTACGCGACATCGACTTGAATAGCAACTGTTTCGTCCAAAGTCACCTCAGCAGTGCCTCGGGCCCAAGGTGCGGCCATCTCGCAGGGCCCGGGGCGGGAGTCCCGGGATGAGTGCCAGCCCCGGGCCGGGAATCACGTTGACCGAGACGCAGGCCGGCAGTAGGGTTTCGTACGGTGAACCCCGGTGACCAGGTCGGTCCATACCTCGTCGTCGAGCTGATCGGCGCCGGCGGCATGGGCGAGGTGTATCGCGCTCGCGATACGAGGCTCGCGCGTCAGGTCGCGCTCAAGCGGCTCTCAGACGGCTCGCTCGGCAGCGAGGTGGCGCGGCGACGCGTGCTCCGCGAGGCGCGCGCGGCGGCCGCGCTGTCGCACGCCAGCATCGCCACCATTTACGACGTCCTCGACACACCCGACGGGCTCGTCATCGTCATGGAGTACGTCCGCGGCGAGACGCTGGCGTCACGCCTGCGCCGCGGTCCGCTGGCGCTCGACGAAGCGCTGGCGTACGGGGCGCAGATCGCCGACGCCCTGACCGACGCCCATGATCACGGCATCATCCACCGCGACCTGAAGCCCGCGAACATCCATCTGACCCCGGAGGGCAAGGCGAAGATTCTGGACTTCGGGATCGCGAGATCCGTGGCCGACGCCGACACGCGCACCGGCAGCACGGCGAGCGGCGGCCAGATCGTGGGCACACCCGGATACATGGCGCCGGAACAGCTCGCAGGGGGTCGCGGCGACGCGCGCACCGACGTCTACGGCCTGGGACTGCTCCTCTTCGAGATGCTCACAGGGCAGCGTCCGTTCAACCGGTCCGACCTGGTCGGCAATGCGCTTGCGGTGTTCGAAGGGCGCGCGCCGAAGGTCCTGGCTGCGGCGCCGCACGTGCCGGCGGACGTGAGCGACCTCGTGGCGCGCGCCCTGGAGCGCGATCCCGACGATCGTTTTCCCTCGGCGAGCGCCGTGGCCGCGGCGCTCGGTCATGCGATCCGCGGGCTCGGCAACGCCGAGACGGCTACCGGCCCCGCGCCGGCGGCGCGCCGCCGGCCGGTGCGCCCCCGCGTCGTGGCCGCCATCGCCGCATTGCTGCTGTGCGCAGTCGTCGCGGGACTCGTCTGGGTGCAGCCGTGGACGACGCCGGTCTCCGCGCAGTCTGCGGTGATCGGGGTGCTGCCCTTCCGCAACCGGTCCGGGGATGTCACAAACGATCCGCTGGTCGCCGGGTTGCGCGACGCAGTCGCGAAGCGTCTCGCCTCCGTGCGTTCGCTGGGGATCCTGCCGTTTCGCGACGTGTCCGAGGCGATCGCCGACATCCGCCTGAAACGAGGCGTCGATCGTCCGATCGACGAGACGCGCGAAGCGGCCGCCGTCGCGCGGACGCTCGACGCGGCGTTCGTCGTCGAGGGCTCGCTGCAACGGACGGGGGGAACGCTCCGCGTCGACGTCGAGCTCATTGGCGAGGACGGCGTCCGGCGCCCCGCCGGGCGCCATACCGGCGACGTGGCCCGGTTGTTCGATCTGCATCGCCGCGTCGCCGAAGGGGTGACGGCGGCGCTCAACCAGGAGGATGCAGTCCGGGGCAACCCGGCGCCCGTGGCCGCGCCGCCGACCTCGAACCAGGAGGCGTTCGCGGACTATGCGCAGGCACGGGTCTTCCTCGAGCGGCCCGACGTGCCCGGCAGCCTCCAACATGCGATCGATCTGCTGAACAAAGCCATCGTCAGGGACAGACAATTCGCTCTCGCGTACGCGGCGCTCGGCGAGGCGTACTGGGCGCAGTTTCTCGAAACGAGGGATCCCGCCTGGACCACCAAGTCGCAGGCCGCGAACCTCGACGCGCTCCGCATCGACCCCGCGCAGCCGGAGGTACGGATGGCGCTCGCGGTGATGTACCAGGGCCAGGGGCGCCTGAACGAGGCCACCGAAGAACTGCGCCAGGTGCTCGCGCTGCAGCCCCGCAGCGACAACGCCCATGTCGTGCTGTCGAAGATTCATGCCGACAAGGGGGAGTGGGACACCGCCGTTGCGGAGGCCCACACCGCGATCAGGCTGCGGCCGAACTACTGGCGCAACCACGCGCAGTTGGGGGACACGCTGATGCGTGCGGGACGGCTGGACGGCGCCATCGCAGCTTATCGGCGGTTGACGGAGCTGCAGCCCGACAGCGCGCGCGGCTACCAGCGCCTGGGGACGGTGCTGCAGACCGCCGGCCGCCTCGACGAAGCCCTCGCCAACTACGAGAAGGCTGCAGCGATCCGTCCGTCATGGGGCACCTACTCCAACATGGGCACGCTGCACTACTGGCGCGGCGACAACGCCAAGGCGGCCGACGCGTACCGGCGCGCCATCGAGCTCGCCCCGAACCAGGCGGACTTGTATGCGAATCTCGGCGACGCGCTGCAGAAGCTCGGGCAGAAGGCCCGCGCCGCCGACAACTACCGCCACGCCATCAGCGAGATCCGGAAGTCCCTGGGGGTGAAGGCGAACGATTCGCTGAATCTCGCAGCGCTCGCCCTGTATCAGGCGAAACTCGGGCTCGCCGCCGCCGCGGCCTCGAGCGTCGAGCAGGCGGTCACGCTCAGTCCGCAGGTCGGCGAGGTGCTCTACGTGCGGGCCGTCGTCCACGCGCTCGCCGGGGAGACCGGGCCCGCGTGTAACGCCGTCAGCGAAGCGATCGCGCACGGCAAGAGCGCGGTAGAAGTCGCGCACGCGGACGAGCTCAAATCGCTGAAAGGCTGTGCGGCGTACGAGCGTATAGTGGCTCCCGCTAAATGATGCGTCACTGACCGGAAAGGACCGATGGCTAAACTCAACGGATTCGTGATCGGTGTCGCG
>JANOJK010000222.1:0-1571 GCA_031408165.1 Acidobacteriota bacterium
GCGAGCGCGACCTCCAGCGGGATGGCGATCGCCGTTTCGAGCTCCTCCGCGCCCATGGCCGCGTTCTGTGCGATCACGTTGAAGACCGGCGCGGAGAGATCCGGAAACACATCCCGCCTCAGATCCTGCAACCACATCGTCCCCACCGCAGCCCCGGCCGCCACGAGAAGGAGCGTCAGAAGCGGCGCATCGAACGTCCGCCGGATGAGTCCCCCGATCATCCATGACCTCCGTGGCCGGCTTCGCTCTTCTCAGCCTGCGCCTTCAGCAGAAACGCACCCTCGACGACGATCGTGTCCTTTGCCCCGAGGCCGGACAGCACCTCCACTTCGCCGCCGAGATCGCGTCCGCGTCCTATCTTGCGGATTTCGAACGTGGTCGCATCCTTCGGGATGAAGACGCACCATTCGCCCTTGACGCGCTGCAGGGCCGCCACCGGCACGGTCAGGATCGCCGTGTTCGATGCGCCGACGGGGACCTGCGCGGTTGCGGACATCCCCGGCCGCAGCGTGCCGCCGGGATTGCGGACGTCGATGCGCACGGGCACTGTGCGCGACTCGTGCTCGACCTCCCGGCCGACGAGGGCGACGACGCCATCGAGGCGCTGCCCCGGCAGCGCGGAGAACGAGAGCCGCGCCGGGGCCCCCTTCACGATCCGCACTGCGTCCCGCTCGAAGGCGTGGACCGTGAGCCAGAGGCGGGACAGGTCGCCTATCTTGAACGCGGGTGTGCCCGGATCGAGCATCTGGCCCAGCATCACCTGGCGCGCGATCACCGTCCCGGCGATGGGGGAGCGAAGGCTGAACGTCGACGCACCCGCGGCCGCTTCGCCGGTGGGGGGCTCGACGCCGAACGCGGCCAGCGCGGCCTGGACGGATCGCACCGACGCGCGCGCGCCCTCCTGCTCGGCCTCCGCCTCCTGTACTTCGCGCAGGGGGACAATGCGCTCGTCGAGCAGCGCCCGTTTTCGCGACAGCGCCGCCTCGGCGAGCCGCAGGCGCGCGGAGGCCGAAAGAAACTCGGCGCGGGCGCGACCAAGATCCGCCGACTGCAGCACCAACAAGGGCTGGCCACGCCGGATCGCGTCACCTGGCGCGGCCAGCACCTGGACCGCGTGCGCAGGCATCGGCACGGCAACTTCGGCGTACAGCCGCTCGTCCACCGCGAGCTCTCCGAGCAGGGAGACCTCCTCCCCCCCCTTTCGTGACTCGACCACCATCGTCGTCACCCGCAGATCGCGCATCATGACGGGATCGATTCGCAGTACGTTGGGGTCCGTCGTGTGCGGCGCTTCGGCCGCCGGTGCCGCCGGAACGGTAGCGGACGGCTTCGGAGCTTCCGCGCCGCGACCGCACGCGGTCAGCGCGAGCGACGCCCCCAGGAGCAAATACAGGCGTTTCATCGGAGCACTCCCGCGGCGGCATCCAGCCCGATGCGCGCGAGCGCCGCGTCGAGCTGTGCGTTCAAATGTTGAAAGCGCGTTTCGAGGATCTCGCGGCGGATGAGCAGCACCTCCGCGAGTCCTATCTGGCCGGCCTCGTAGCTGCGCGCGGCGAGTAGTTCATTTTCGT
>JANOJK010000233.1:0-1593 GCA_031408165.1 Acidobacteriota bacterium
GAAGCCGACCTCCGCGGCCAGCGCGATTTCCTCCCACTTGCCCTTGCCGCGGTTCATGAAGAGGAAATTCTGCACCGTGTCGTTGGCGACGAACAGATCCATCTGCCCGTCGCCGTTGACGTCGGTCGCGACGACGCCCAGGGCCTTGCCGAGCGCGCGGCGGATGTCGGTCCCGGCGCTGACTTCGGTGAACGTTCCGTCGCCGTTGTTGTGGTACAGCAGGCTGGGCGTGGGCTTGAACACGCGCGGGATGCAGTAGAACCGCTTCCCGAGCTTGTTGTCGCCGCAGAACACGTTGTTCTCGATGGCGAACTGGACGAAGCTGCACAGGAACAGATCCAGCTTCCCGTCGTTGTCGTAATCGAACCAGACGGCACTCGTCGTCCATCCCGGCGACGCGACGCCCGCCTTGTCGGTGACGTCCGTGAACGTCCCGTTGCCGTTGTTGTGGTACAGCGTGCAGCGCCCGTAGGCGGTGACCAGAAGGTCCTGATACCCGTCGTTGTCGTAGTCGGCGATCGCGCAGCCCATCCCGAACTGCGCGCCGCCAGCGACCCCCGCCTTGTCGGTGACGTCGGTGAAGGTGCCGTCGCGGTTGTTGCGGTACAACGCGTTCTTGAGCGGCGCCTTCGGCTGATAGAAGTCGGACCGGCCGCTGTTGACCATGAAGAGGTCCATCCAGCCGTCGTTGTCGAAATCGAAGAAGGCGACGCCCGGGCCCATCGTCTCGGGGAGGTAGCGGTCCGCCGACATGGCGTTGTCATGGACCCAGGTGATGCCGCTCGCCTGGCCGGGCACTTCCTCGAAGAGCGGCGGCGCCGCCCTCAGCCGCGATCCGAACGGCGGCACGCGCGCGACGGCGCTGGACATTCCGGCCGCAGCGAGCAGCCGCAGGAACTGACGGCGCGAGGGGACGACTGACGACGCAGGTCCGTTCATGGGTGACCCCAATTCTACCGGGCCGCGCGGCCCTGTGGGCGCGATCGCCGTGCTAGCATCGATCCATGGGGCGTCTCAGACGGGCGGAGTGGTCCGAGGCCGCGCGTTGGGGCCCGACCGTCATCGCCGCCTGCCTGGTGCTGCTTGTCGTCGTCCTGCTCCGCGGTTCGGCCCCGGCGGCGCAGGCCTCCGCCGGGCAAGTCCCCCAGGTGAACGCCTCCCGAGCCCCGGTGGCGAGCGCGTCACCGGAGGAATCGGCTGCCCGCGTGACGTGCGGAGGCTGTCACGCCCTGCCGCCGCCCGAGATCCTCCCGCGAAGCGCCTGGCGCGACGAATTCGTCCGGATGTTCTTCCTCAGGGAGAACCGGCTGCCGCCAATGGGACCGTCCGGCACGCTGAGCCGCGTCCAGCTACCGCCCGACATGGAGGCGGTGCTTCCGTATTACCTCAGCCGCGCTCCCGAGCGCCTGGCAACCCCGGAGTCGTGGCCCGATCCTCGCGAGTCGCCGGTGCAGTTCCGCCGCGACAGCCTCACGATGCCCGACATGCCCGGGACTCCCGCCGTCTCGAACGTCCGCCTCGTGGACCTCGACGGCGACAAGCGTCTCGACGTGGTCGGGACCGACATGCGGCAGGGCGTCGTGTTCACCGGGC
>JANOJK010000257.1:0-4056 GCA_031408165.1 Acidobacteriota bacterium
GCCGGTGCTATCGTCCTCCTGATGAGGTTACGCGCGGGCCGGGCACCGCGGCCGGCCCCATGTCGTTCCAGTTCATCATGGCGTTGAAGACCATGTTGAACTCGGCGTGGTTCTGCCACCGGTAGATCGGGTTGTTCGAGAACAGGACCACGCGCCCCTTCCCCGTGTAGCCGCCGGGCACTTCGATGGCGAAGGGGCGATTGGCGATCTCGTCGGCGCCCCGCATCAACCCGCTCAGCACGTTCGCGTCGCCGCCGGGATACCGCGCGAGGACGCTCGCCTGATCGACCTGCCCGACCGACATCAGCGGCCCACCCAGGTACTTGAGGGGCATGATCTTTTCCGTGTAGCCGTAGAACACCGGGTGCTCCGGTTTCACGATCTCGGCATTGATCAGCGGACGCGGCGCGTAGAACGCGGTCGTCGTCTGACCCGACGCGTCGACCGTGCGGGCCATCCCCAGTTCGGTCGGGAACTGCACCGCGCCGCCCGTGCAGATGAGCGTGCCGCCCCCCTCCAGGAACTTCGCGAAGGCATCGACGCCGTCGCCTCCCATCCCGCCGGTGATGTCGGGCGACGAACCGTATTCGCCGAGGAACTTGAACTTGTCGGTCTTCATGTACGGCACAGGGCGCGCCGCGGGCGGCGCGAAGACCGCCTGGCGGCTCGCCTGCTGCGTCGGCATCACGATCACGTCGTAGTCGCCGCGCAGGTTCCCCTTCTTCACGCGCTCCTTGAAGATCAGCTCGAAGGGAATGCCGAACTTGTCGAACGCATGCCGATACCAGCCGATTTCCTGCGTGTTGCCCCACGACGAGTAGATCGCCACGCGCGGCAGGTCGCCATCGTGCATCGCGACCGCCGGCATCGCCGAGAGGGACGCGGCCGTCAGCCCGAACTGCTCGACCGCCGCCTTCACCGCCGCCATGTCGGCGCCGCCGGCGACAACGAACGAGCCGGCCGGGAAGTCCACGCCGTCGGCGGTGAAGGTCTTGTCGGCGATCTTCATCGGCACGTTCTTCAGCGCGTAGCGGAGCGCGATCATGTTGTTCGAGCCATAGTGCGCGATTGCGAGGCCCGCCGAGCCCGCGCCGGTGACCTTGCCCTTCACGGTCGCTTCCTTCACCGGCGTCACGGGCACGTCGAGGATGGCCTTGTCCTTGATCTCCTTCACGTCCACCGCCATCGCCAGCCCCATCGTCCACCCGCTGTCGTCGTACGTCGTCAGGTTGGGATCGGGATAGTTCTGCTTCTCGAGCAGGTTCTTGGCGAGGCGGCCGTACGGCTGGTCGCGCTTGATGATGTAGGAGCCCGCCGGGAACGTGCCCTCCGCCAGCTTCACTTCCCTGGTGGCGGTCCCGATCTCGATGCGCTGCGCGCGGAGGATGTTGACGAGCATCGCCGAGCGCGTCTGGTCTCTCGCGCCGGCGGCGATGACGTAGCCAAACGGCGCGTCCTTCTTCCCGGAGTCGATCGAATTCTGCGTCTTGCGGTAGAAGTTGTCGACGACGAGGTTCGGGAACATCGCCGTCAACTGGAGGCCCGAGAGCACCCCCGTCTGCATGTAGTTCGTGTTGTTGCGGCGCGAAAAGTTCGCGATCGCTTCCGGCGGTACCGGAAGCCCGCGGTACCACTCGCGGGGCTGCCCGCCGCCGCGGCCCGTGGGCGCACCGCCCGCGCGCCCGCCCGGCGCACCACCCGCGCGCCCTGCCAGCACAGCAGCGATCTGCGGCGCTCCTCCGGCCGGCGGGGTCTCGGCCGCGGGCGCACTCTGTCCGCCGCGTCCGCCGCGTCCACCACGGCCGCCTCGTCCCTGCGTATCAGCGGCGCCAGCCGGTGGAGTCTGAGCGGTTGCCGGCGGCTGCGCGGCCAGCGTCTGACCGGTGGGTGGCCTCTGCCCGCCCGCCGCATCGGCGCCGGGTGTCGAACCTCGAGAACCCTGAGAACCTTGAGAACCCTGAGAACCCTGCTGAGGCCCCGGCCCGCTCTCACGCCCCGACTGCGTCTCGTACATCCGCATCATGCCGTTGTGGTTGTAGGCCACCGAGCCGAGATAGCCGGGCGACCAGCCGTCCATGAAGGCATGCGTGTAGACGCCCGGCATCCCCCACTTGGTCATCTGCGACAGCTCGAAGTTCGAGAAGAACGGCAGCTCCGTGAAGAGGATCGGATCCAGATTCGGGTTCTGGGGCGGGCCGCCGCTGTAGGTATAGAGGAGCGGCATCGCCTCGTGCAGGTCGTGCATGATGGGCGGATGCGCGGTGAAGTACCAATCCACGATCGCGCGCATCGCGACCTGCGACAGGTTGATGTCGCGGTTGTTGTCGTGGAACACGTACTTGCCCCAGTACGGGAGCGCGCCGCCGCCGCGCCCGCCCGCCTGCGCTGCCGGCGCAGCTCCGGCGGGCAAGCCGCCAGGCCCCTGTGCACCCCGCGCCACCTCGGCCTGTTCGTCGAGCCCCTTGTAGAACCAGTCCACATTGCGATCGCGCCCGTCGGGATCGGCGACCGGCGTGACCGAGACGATCACGTTGTCGCGGATCTGCTTGATGAGCGGCGAGGTCTCCGTCGCGAGCCGGTAGGTGAGCTCCATCAGCATCTCGGACGGGCCCGTCTCGCCGCTGTGCAGGCCGCCCATGAAGTGGTAGTGCGGCTTCGTCGTCGCGACGAGCTGCTTGACCTGGTCGGGGGTGAGCCTGCGCGGATCGGCGATCTTCGCGAGGTTGTCGCGGTTCTTCTGCGCGTTCCTGATGTTCTCGTCGGACGAGACCCAGACGACGACGAGCTCGCGCCCTTCGTCACTCGTGCCGATGGTCTCGATCTTGACGCGCGGGGTCGCGGCCGCGAGCGCGCGGTAGTACTTGAGGATGTCGGCGTAGTAGGTCAGCTTGTAGGGGGCGCCGATGTGGTACCCGAGCACGTCCTTCGGGGAGGGGATGCCCTTGACGACCGGCAGGTGATCGACCAGCGGGCTGGTGAAGTAGGGCTGCGTCGTCCACTCCTTCACGGATTTCTCGAAATCGGCATCCTGCTGCTGCGCGGGATCGCGCGTCTCGGTCACCATCTGCTGCGCCGGCAGCGACACGACCGCGATCAGCATCGCGGCGCCCACCAGAAACTTCCTCATGCCGGGACTCCCTCGAGTAAATGGTTGAAGGGCGAGATGATACCACTCGCCCCCGGAAGACCGGACAGCCCGTCCGGATCGATAGCGCCGGCTGCAGCGCCAGGCTGACAGTGTCGACATCGTCGCCATCGACTGTTATCCGCCGATGCGGTCTGGACGTTGCCGGGCGCGACGATCAGCGGCGAACCGGAGGTCGTCAGCGGCGAGGGACCGCGTCGCAAACGGTCCCGACAGTCGCCCAATTTTCGTGCCGGTCCGACGACGCCTCGGCCGTATAATTGAACCAGGAGTGCTTCCAGTGAACTCGGCCGAAACGATTGAGCGGGTTCCGATTCACACTGACGTTGACGGCGTCGTGCGCGTCGCCGGTACGCGGGTGACCCTCGACACGATTGTCGCGGCGTTCAATGCTGGTGCGACAGCCGAGGAGATTGCGCAGCAGTACTCCTCCATTGCCCTGGCGGACGTGTACTCCGTGATCACGTACTACCTGCGCCACAAGACCGCGGTTTCCGCCTACCTACACACGCGCCATGAACAGGCCGCGACCGTTCGAGAGGAAGTCGAGCGACGGTTTCCTCCTTCCGGCATACGGGAACGACTGATAGCCCGTCGCCAATAGGAACACGCTTCGATGCTGCGGCTCGCAGCGGACGAGAACTTCAACGGAGACATCGTCCGAGGACTTCTTCGCCGACACCCGAAGCTCGACATCGTCCGCGTTCAAGACGTGGGCCTCTCGGGTGCGGATGACCCCTCAGTTCTGCAATGGGCCGCCGACCAGGGGCGCATCCTCGTCACGCACGATATCTCGACGCTAACGAAACATGCATTCGATCGGACTGCGGCAGGTCAGCCGATGCCAGGGGTCTTCGAGGTAAAGTCCTCGAGGTCTTCGCAATGGCACACAAGAAGGGCGCAGGCTCCAC
>JANOJK010000282.1:0-5215 GCA_031408165.1 Acidobacteriota bacterium
TCGCGAGCTCCACCGGCGTTTTCGGGCGCGGCTCGATGCGATAGGCGGGCGGCGCCTGCGCCGCCGCCGGTGCGGCGAGCAGCAGGGCGAAGAGGGCCGGCGCGACCAGGCGGATCACCAGCGGTCTACCGGACACGGTCCCGCAGGTCCAGCGCATTCGCCGCCGCGGATCCTGACCCGGTATTGTCGAAGATGCACCACGTGTCGACACGGCCTCCGCACAGTTTGACCGCGAGCTTCGCCAATTGTTCCGTCGAGTAGGGGGAGAAGTACGGGCGCGGCGACCCATGCCACCGGTAATAGATCAGTCCCCGCCAGCCTCCGGGGACGCCGAGCCCGGGCGCGCGGGGGGGATCGGCGGCCACACGGGCGACGCGGAACTTCTCGAACAAGCGCCCCGCGGCGCCGGAGGTCCAGCTCTGATGGCGCGGCTCGCAGACGACGGCGCCTTCGTGCCTGCCGCGGAGCACGGCGAAGAACCGCCCGGCGCGGCGCGCGTCGAAGGCATGGGAGGGAGGCAACTGCACCAGGAGCGGTCCGAGACGATCGCCGAGGCCGGCGATCTCGCCGAGAAACCGCTCGAGCGGCTCGCGCGCGCGGGTGAGACCCCGCTCGTGCGTGATGACCTTCGGGACCTTCACCGCGAACCGGAAGCCGTCGGGCACGCCGGCCGCCCAGCGCTCGTAGGTCGCCGGCGCGTGCGGCCGGTAGAACGACGTGTTGATTTCGGCGCCGTTCAGGCGCGCGCCGTAACGGGCCAGCTGGGATCCGTCGGCCGGAAATCGTGACGCGTGCGCGCGGGGGATGTTCCAGCCGGCCGAGCCGATGTAAATCACGCGTATTCAGTTTAAGCTTACCGCCGTGGCGCGACGAGCCTTGCCCGTGATGACGCTGGTGCGCGAGCGCAGGCTGGCCGGCCTCGTCGACCCGCCGCGGGGAAGCGAGGTGCTCGAGGCCAGCGGCGTCGTCGCGAAGGGACGGGATTTCTACGTCATCTTCGACAATGTCCGGAGGATCGCCCGGATCGATCGCGGGCTGGCCCAGGGGTCCGGGCGCCACGGCTGGCTCGGGCCGGCGCGCCAGGGCGACGGTTACGAGGACATCGCCTACAGCCCGCACACACGGCGCTTCTACCTGCTGATCGAAGCCGAGAAGCATCCCGACGGCACGTACAAGGGCATCGTCGACGAGTGTGACGAGGCGGGCCGCTTCAAAGGCCGCCGCTGGATCGACTTTCCGTTCGAGAAGCGGAATACCGGCTTCGAGGGCCTCAGCGCCGTCCGCCGGGGCGGGCAGGACTACCTGCTGGCGTTGTGCGAGGGGAACCGTTGCCGCGCCGGACGCAAGGGACGGAAACCGGGCGGCGGGCGCATCCACGTGCTCTGCCGGAAAGGGAGGGTCTGGCGGCCGGTGGCGCGCATCAAGCTCCCCTCCAGCGTGGCGTTCGAGGATTACTCGTCGGTCTCGCTGCGGGGTGACCGGATCGCGGTCATCTCGCAAGTCACCGCACGCCTCTGGGTCGGCCGTTTGCGGCGGGACGACTGGACGATCGCCGGCAAGGGGCGCACGTACGACTTTCCCCGCACGAAGAAGGGCAAGCTGCGCTATTGCACGCTCGAGGGCCTCTGCTGGCTGTCGCCGACGACGTTCGTGCTGGTCTCGGACTTGCCGAAGCGCAAGTACCATGGCGGCTGCAGGAAAAAGGACCAGTCGGTCCACGTGTTCCGGCTGCCGCACGCGCGCAAGCGGTCCGGGAGATAAGGGCGCGATCAGGACGCGCGCGCGAGATCGATCGCGCGCGGGCCCGCGATCGTGGCCTTGCCGCGCACACAGGCGCCATCGTCGACGGCGAGGCGGGGCGCCGTCAGATCGCCATCGACCTCCGCGCCCGCGCGCAGCAGGATCCGGTCCTCGGCGACAAGCGAGCCTGTCACGGTACCGGCCACGATGATCGCCGCGGCGGCCACGTCTGCGCTGACGTGCGCCCCGGCTTCGATGGTCACGATGAAGCCGGGCACGTCAATGGTGCCCTCCACGCGACCTGACACCGTGAGCGGCTCCTTCGCCGAGATCTCACCCTTGACGACAACCGATGGTCCAATGTGCGCGCCGTGCTGCATGAAGAATCCTCCGCCAACGTGGAACGTGTGCGGCTCGACTTCGCAAGTCGTGTACCACGAGCGCGGGCCGGGATCCCGTTCAGATCCGTCTGCCGCTCTCGCGGGTCGATCACTATTCGGTGATCGGCAGACGGAAACGGAACAGACGCGATCGCCTACTTGTAGCGGACGCCGTGCTTCACCACGACGTCGACCCGCTGGAGGAGCGAGATGTAGCGCAGCACGTCGCCGCGCACCGCGATGATGTCGGCGTACTTTCCGGCACTCACCGTGCCAACTCTTGCGTCCGCCTTCATCGCGACCGATGGCCAGTAGGTCGCGGCGCGAATCGCCGTCATCGGATCGACGCCGAGGACCGTGACCCACGCGTCGAGCTCGCGCCAGGTCGCATGGCTGTGAAAGTTCATCGGAATGCCGCTGTCGGTCCCGACGAGCTGGACCACGCCTGCCTCGCGAAGCTGCGCGAACTTGCGCGCGAGCGTGGGCCGCCGCGCGGCGGTGAGCTGGAAGTACGGCAGCCGGTCGGTATGCTCGAGGGATTTCCGGATGTCGGCGACGATCGCGGCCGGGAGCCCTTCGTGCCACGCCGGATCGTCGAGCGCCTCGGGATGGTCACGCAGGTATTCGTAGTTCAGCAGCCCTTCGATCGTGGGCGTCCAGAACAGTGGGCCGAGGCTCATCTGCGCCGTGCGTTCGCGGATTGCCGCGATGATGTCGTCCGGGTACGATGGCGCCGTCGCCAACCCTGTGTGCTCGAACCCGTCGACGCCGGCCGCGAGGCCGCGGCGAATCTCCTCGGGACGATGCGAGTGGGCGATGACGGGCTTGCGGTTCCTGTGCGCTTCGTCCACGATCGCGCGCACCTCGTCCATGGTCATCTGGTCCTGATCGATCAGCTTGATGACGTCGACGCCGGCGTCGGCGATTTTCTTCACCTTCGCGCGGCCATCGTCCGGGCCCTTCACGCCCCAGCGGTAGGCCTGGGTGTTGGGGTAGGGCTCGTGCTGGATGAAGGGGCCGGAGACGTAGAGGGTGGAGCCGGGAATCTTTCCGGCGTTGATGCGGTCGCGGACCGCGATGCTCGCCTCGAGCGGCGCGCCGAGGTCCCGCGCGGTGGTGACGCCGGCCATCAGGAGCTGCTTCGCGGCGGCCGGCATGATCACCGACTCGAACTGCGACGCGTACGCGCGATCCCAGTGGTCGTAGTCGGCGTGGCCGACGATCATCGTGTGGACGTGCATGTCCCACAGTCCGGGCAGCACGGTCATGCCTTCGGTGGAGATCACCTCGGCGCCCGATGGAATCGGCAGCGTGCCGACCTGGCCGACGGCGGAGATTCTCTCGCCGTCGATGAGGATGACGCTGTTCTGGAGGGGCGGTCCGCCGAAGCCGTCCACGAGGGTGCCGCCCACCATTGCCTTGATCCTGGGCGGCTGGGGAGGGGCGGCGGGCCAGGCGAGGCCGGCCGCGAGGAGGCCGGCCAGGAAGCCGCGGAGAACAGTCATGCGGCGCAGGTTACCCGATTCCCGCCGACCTCCCAAAACTGCACGATACGTAGCGCATTGACACGCCCGTCGAGGTGGCCAGTCGCGTTTTTGCTCCGGTTCCGTAAGGTTGAGTCGGCGTGCTCCTTGCCTGCTCGAGGGTATGTTCCAAATAGGGGTCCTCGATCAGGTGCGTCTGAGTTACGAGAGCATCCAGGCGGCATGCGAGGGACACGCGGAGGCGGCGGCCCGCCTGGCGCGTCTCAGCCTGTATGCGCGTCTCTTCACCCTCGGCGCGGCCGGCATCGCCGCCGTGCTGAGCGCGGTCGCCCTCCAGGGGGGCCGCGGATGGCAGATTGCCGCGGCGGTGTTGGCCGGGTGCGCGTTCGTCACGTGCGCGGCGTATGTCGGGGTGAACCAGCAGCCGCGGATCTACGGCCACCGGGTGAGCGCCGCGCGGCTGTGGGTGGTCTGTGAAAAGTATCGGGGGCTGCTCGCCGAAATGCACGATCAGCTGATCGACCTGACGGCGGTTCACGACCGCCGGAATGCGCTGGTGCAGGAGGCGGCGACGGTGTTCGAGCAGGCGCCGCCCGACGATCGGTATACGTTCGAGATCGCGCGACGGGCGCTGCGGGGCGCGGCGGCGCATCCCGCGGCGCCGCCGCCGGCGGCGGCGAACCCGGTCTGAGGGAGTTGAAGGAGTTGAAGGAAACGAAGGAACTTCGACTCCTTCGACTCCTTCGACTCCTTCCAATAAAAAAAAGGCCCGCCGCTTTCGCGACGGGCCTTTACGAAATAATCCCGGCAGTGACCTACTCTCCCACGCAGTTACCCACGCAGTACCATCGGCGGTAGCAAGCTTAACTTCCGTGTTCGGAATGGGAACGGGTGTGACCCTGCTCCTATGACCACCGGGAAACCGATGAAGGATCGGGTAAGGACCCGATGCTTCGATTGTGCTGCCTGGGGTCCCCCCTTCGCTTGCTTCGCGAGCTTAGGTGGGGCAGGTCCCGCTGTGAGGCGGGGCTTGCCACCCCGGAGCGCCGCTCGGCGCGAAGGTGGGTCGTCCCAGACAATGTCAAAGAACCTGTAAGCCTCGAGCTTCAGGTCGAGGCCCAACTGAATATCCTGCAAACGGTAGTTCTTTCGTTCCACAAGCCGCACGGCAGCGGCACAAAGAAAAAATGGTCAAGCCTCACGGCTGATTAGTACTGGTTAGCTCCACGCATCGCTGCGCTTCCACACCCAGCCTATTGCCTGGTAATCTTCCAGGAGCCTTTAGAGACCTTGCGGTCTGGGAAATCTCATCTTGGGGAGTGTTTCACGCTTAGATGCATTCAGCGTTTCTCACTTCCGAACGTAGCTACCCGGCGCTACCCCTGGCGGGATAACCGGTACACAAGAGGTTCGTTCAACCCGGTCCTCTCGTACTAAGGTCAAGACCCCTCAAATTTCCTCCGCCCATGTCAGATAGAGACCGAACTGTCTCGCGACGTTCTAAACCCAGCTCACGTACCACTTTAATCGGCGAACAGCCGAACCCTTGGAACCTGCTACAGCTCCAGGATGTGATGAGCCGACATCGAGGTGCCAAACCCTAGCGTCGAT
>JANOJK010000309.1:0-2004 GCA_031408165.1 Acidobacteriota bacterium
GGAAGCGGATTTTTTCCCGTTAAAACGTTAAAATCGATTGGTGCTGGTTGATCGGGCGATGTTCCGACATCGCCTGTTTAAGCAAACGTTTAAACCAACCAACACCATGAACGATCAGATTCTCAGATCCCCGCCAGTCACCCCCTGATCTTGGGGGGTCCATTCGGGAGCTCTCCGGCATCCAGCGGCGGTGGTCGGTTTGGGGCTGGCCGGAGGCGTCTGGGGCATCTGGAAGTCGCGCGCGCCTGGCTAACCAACCACTGCAGCCGACGAGCGGCACCGATGTTGTGCCAAGATTCAACTCGTTCTGGAACGAGTTGCCGGTTCGCCGCTCGCGGCTGAGCGGCATCACGTTAGGCATCTGGAGAGAGGCTCTGGTTACTTCCTACGACCCCGAGTACAAGGCCACCAAGCTCATAAAACAGGGGAAGGCCGCCTTGGAGCCGGTGATGGCGGATATGGCTGATTGGGTCGCATCCAGATGGCAGGTCACGGTTCTCAACGTCATCTATGACCAGATCGATGCCTCTCACAACCGCCGCCCACGGCTCCAGGTCATTGTCGAACATTCTCATGAGTGCCAAGCGTTCTTTGACGGGCACAATTTCGATCCGCTGAAGCAGCAGGCGGTTGCTGCACGGTTCGCGGAGCTGGTGAACCAGCAGCAGCCGACTCGGTATGACGTTGACGGGCTCTTCGTCGTGTTTTCCGCCTTTGCGCCATTGGCGCGGAGGGAAGCGGACAGTCAGATTGCCGACAGAGAGGTCAACGCCCTGCAGGAGCGGATCGCGAATCCGCAGCTGTGGACCATTCATCGCTGTTTCGGACGCGTCACGTTCATGTTCTACACGGACGAGCAGGCACGGACACACGCTCAGGCTGGGCTCCGCGAACCCTACGCCGACCGGTACTTCGAACTACTGCAGAAGCATGACGGGTTCAAGTACTTGCACAGAGCGCGCTTCTCCGTCGAATTCGATTCGAAGGAGAAATTCGAAAAGAACCACGGCGCCAGTTGGTTCTACTACGACAGATGAATGCCCACATGCGCCAGATGCCTAACGAGTTAAGGATTCTTGTCGCGCGAAGCCGCGACAAAATCCTGGGTTGGACTAAATCCGGGCACGGTCGTTGCGATTGGGGATTCTATCGAGTGTCAGCGTGTGCGGATCGAGCGCGGACGACCGGGTAAGCGCGTTCGATCACCATCCGAGCGGGCGGTGGACGGTGAGATCGGACGAGACGACCGCGGCGGAGGGCCCGCACGGTGCTCGACCAGGGGATCGCCGACACGACGCCACTCCGCTGGCGCTGCGCATGACAGGGCGGCGTGTTCACCATCCGGTCCTCACGGCGGTCCGCGCCACTACGGACGCAGCACGGCAATGAGGATCAAGTGTCCCTGCTGGCAGTGAGGACACGGAGGGAGGTCGGGGAGCCGTGGCGTCGGTGTGGACGACTCGGAGGGTGCCGGAGCCACAGGCGCGATCACCGAAGGGGCGCTGAGGAGATCCCGCGCGTGCGCGAGGTCGGCTCGACGCGCGGCGCTCCACAGGCCGTAGTAGCGCACCTTGGCGCAGCCGCGTGGCAGGACGTGCTGTACGAACCGGCCGAGAAACTCGATGCCGGTGAGCGTGACGCGCCGGAGCGCCTGCGTCCGGTTGTCACGATAGCGAAACGTGACGTGCGCGTCGGCGACCTGCTCCAGACGACTGTTGCTGATCGCAATGCGGAAGACATAGCGGCCGAGGTAGTTGAGCACCTGCTGCCCGCGCCCCGCGTGCTGCGCATGCACGACCCACGGCGTCGTCCACACCGAGGGCGGCACGTGATCGAGCAACCCCGCGCGCCGGAGTCCAGCGCATACCTTCGCGCGAAAGACCACCGAAAGCGCACGCACGGGCACGAGGAACGCGGGGTGCTTCGGGGCGATCCACTGCGTGCGGTCGGCGGAGAGGCCGCCCGCCGTCACGAGGAGGTGCACGTGGGGATGGTAGAGCATCG
>JANOJK010000342.1:0-2114 GCA_031408165.1 Acidobacteriota bacterium
TCCCAACCTGTCGCCGACCCTCGTACCGCTGCACCTCACCCCGACGCAGGTGCAGGATCTCGTCGCGTTCCTGCTCGCGCTCACCGACGAGCGCGTGCGATGGAAGAAGGCGCCGTTCGATCATCCCGAGTTGACGATTCCAAACGGCATCAAGCCCTTGACGGGCAAGGATGCGGTCGTCATCGTCCCGGCCGTCGGCGCCGCCGGCGCGCCAGCGCCGCTCGGGCGTTTCCTGAACCTGAAACCGATGCAGTAGCGGAACGCGTTTCGCGGAGATTCATTCCACAGGATTTACTACCCACGTGATCGGCGCGAGACGCGCCGGGAGCAAGAGTCATGACAAAGTATCAATTCCTTCGCTTGACCAGACGTGAACTGCTCCGTCTGGGCGGTTCGGCCCTGGTCCTGTCGAGCGCCGCCTTTCACGCCCGGCCGGCCGCGGCGCAGCAGCCCCTGATGATCGGTGACACCGGCTGCGGCGTGGGAGGCGAGCCGATTCCCCTCAGCCCGCTGATCCTGGACGCGTTCACGGAAGACCTGCCAATCCCGCAGGCGCTCGCGCCGATGCCCTACATCTACAATGGCTGGGAAGACGTTGCGCCGGGAAAAGGGCGGCAGAACATCGACGGCAACGTGCATCAGCTCTGGGCCGGGGAACCTGGCGCGGCCGGCACGTCCCCTAACCCGAATCTCTACCGCATCGGGCTTCAGGTCGGACAGCACCGCATCACCAACGGCAAGGTCCAGGCGCTGCAGTTTGGCGACGGTCTGGGCGCCGGCACCATTGGCGACCTGATCGACGTGGACCGGACCGGCATCGGCCGCTCCGTGGAGCGTATCGGGTCGCCTCTGAACCTGCCCTTCAGCACGATCACCGGATTCAGCGGCACGCCCGACATCCCCCACAGCGCCACGTTCCCGGGCCCGATGGTCAACTCGGAGTACTGGAAACCCAACGTCATCCGATTCATCAACCAGTTGGGGGATGACGGCGGCCTGGACATGGGGGATTTCGGCGACCCCGAACGGGGCTTCCTGACTCACCTGCACAACGCCCACACGGCCTGCGAGTCCGACGGCAACCCGAACGACACGCATCACCAGTACCTGCCCGGTAGCTGGGTTGACAACATGTACCTGAACTACCCGGCCGGCGGTGACTCGCGGGAGATGCAGTCAACCCTCTGGTTCCACGATCACACTCACAGCCACACCAGTGCGAACTGCTACAAGGGGATGGTCGGTCTGTATCCCATCTACGACCCGTTGAAGGACAACGGCAACGAGAAAAAGTTGAACGGCTTCCGCCTGCCGGGTGTGCGCACCAACCGGTCCGATGGCGCGTTCGATGTCAAGTACGACATTCCGCTCGCGCTCTTTGACTGCCTGCTGGACGACGGGGTCACGCCGCACCAGGACTGGCACAACGGGTGCGGCGAGACGCATCCCGAGTGGTGGGGGCACAAATTCTTCCGCCATTACCCGAACCACGGGTTCGTCGGGGACGTGTTCACCGTGAACGGGAAAGCGTACCCGCTGCTCAAGGCGAAGCGACGGAAGTATCGTCTGCGCTTCCTGAACGCCTCGATCGCCCGCTGCTACGAGCTGATGTTCATGCGCAAGCGGGCGGGCCAGACGATCCAGGCCGTCCCCGGCCTGCAGGGGCAGTACAGCTTCGGCTCCGTCAATAGCCAGGGGCAGTTCGAGCGCGATCTGGGCGAGCAGTGCCTCCGCCCGAGACAGATCGCGTCGGAGGGGGGCCTCCTCCCGCTGCCCGTTGACCGCGACATGTTCCAGATCTGGCCGGCGAACCGCAAGGAGCTCATCGTCGACTTCACCAAGTTCATGGACGGCTCGGACACCAAGGACGGCGACGAGTTCTACCTCGTGAACATCCTGAAGATGAAGAACGGGCGCAAGCCGAATACCGCGCCGATGATGCGGGAGTATTGTGCCGACGGATCGGTCGGGGGATTCGTGCCGGACCCGGTTTTCGATCCGCGCTACTGCGTGCCTCTGATGAAGATCGTCATCGACGGCGGCGGTATCGTCCTCGACAACAGCCGCATGCCCGACCTCCTGGGCCTCGACGGCGGCCTGCGCAAGCTGCCGCC
>JANOJK010000306.1:0-1782 GCA_031408165.1 Acidobacteriota bacterium
CGCGACCAGTCGTGGGATTCCACCGCGTCTTTGAAGCGCCCCGCAATGTCCACGGCCTGCGCCGCGCCCGGCAGGTCGGGAATCAGAAAGCAGAACTCGTCGCCACCGAACCGCGCATGCAGATCCCGTCCCTGGGCCCCGCGGTCCATCGCCAGGAAGTCCTGCGAGCGGATCTGATCGGCCAGGATTCTTGCGACCCCCTCGATGATCTTGTCGCCGATGGCGTGACCGAGGTTGTCGTTGTACCACTTGAAGCTGTTGATATCGACGACCCCGACGCCGCACCACCGCCCCCGCTGCTCCACCGCGAGGAACGACTCCACGCGCTCCATGAACCAGTCGAAATTGAGCAGCTTCGTCTTCGCGTCGCGGTGCGACTTGTCGGTCAAATCCGCGACGACATCCTCGAAGTACCGCGCGATGTTGCTGACGGTGACATCCTTCTCGGTCAGCTGCCGCTGGAGGCGCTCCATCTTCGCGGCGAACCCCTCCGACAGCGCGCGGATCGCGTCGTGCTTCGACTCCTCGACGAGCTGACGCTGGCGCCGCACGACCTGTTCGACCCGGCTGAGCAGCTCCGCGGCGTGCTCCGCCTCCAGGTCCAGTCGCTCCTGCACCCAGTCACGGAGATCCGCCGTACTGCGGGGTTCCCGTTCGTCCGTAGACCCGTTTGTCCTGTCCATGTCCGCGCCGGGGCAGTATCAAGGGCTATGCCCGCCCTAAGGTCCAGCAAATAGCCGCGTTCGAGATTGCGACGGAAGAGTACTACTGCTTTACGGTAAATCTTTCTTTACTGTACAGATTTCGACGCTTCCCCGCTCGAGCTCCAGCGCAGCTATACTGGTTCCACGTGAGCAGTTCCGCTTTGATCCTGGTGGTGGACGACGATGCCGATACGCGGGAGATGTACGGGTGGTGTCTGGAGGAAAGCGGTTTCCGCGTCCTGCTCGCCGGATCCGTCGACGAGGCGCTCGCGCAGGCGGCCGTCGAACTCCCCGACGTCCTCATCACCGACTTCATGCTGCCCGGCGGCGACGGGTTCATGCTCGCCGAAACGCTCCGCCGTATGACCACCTCCAGGCACGTCACCATGATTCTCCTCAGCGGGCGCGACTTCGCCGGCGAGGCGCACACGCGCGCGTCGGAAATCTTCGAGCGGGTGCTGCTGAAGCCGGTGTTGCCGGATGAATTGGCCGGAGCGGTCGCGTCGCTTTCCGCCAACCGCGCCTAGAAAGCCCCCGGCGGGTCTCGTCCGGGAAAGGGTGCAGATTCGCGCAGAGCCGGGAGCCCGGGCTCCCAGATCGATCGATAATGGGGGTTCGCTCGATGCACAGGACACTCATCGTCGACGACTCCCCGACAATGCGGCGCATGGTGATGGCGTCGCTACGGGAGGTGTGCGCCGGAGGATTCTCCGAGGCGGCGAGCGGCCTGGAAGCCATCGAGCAGCTGGCCCTGGGTCCCGTCTCGCTGATGGTGCTCGACCTGAACATGCCCGACATGCACGGCCTCGAGGTGCTGGCGTTCGTCCGCAGCCACCAGGCCTTCCGGCGGGTGCCCGTTATCGTGCTCACGACGCGCGGCGACGAGCCGAGCCGCGCGTCGGCGCTAGCGGCCGGCGCCTCAGTCTATGTGACCAAGCCGTTCGTGCCGCACGTGCTCGCCGGACACGCCCGCGCCCTGGTCGCCGCGGATCCCGTCCGCCTCCCCGGGACCGAAACCCATGGCTGACGCGGAGTTCCTCGCCGGGTTCATGGACGACTACTTCGTCGAATGCGAGGA
>JANOJK010000395.1:0-1575 GCA_031408165.1 Acidobacteriota bacterium
CCATCTGCGTCGTCGTCGCGTTGGTGTATTCGGCGCGGAGCTCGCCGGTCAGGCGGTAATTCAGAATGTCGGGGATGGTGCCGAAGCCGGTTGCCGCCTCGAGCAGCCGCGGCGTCAGCTGCGACGCGGCGACGAGCTGGTAGAGCGTGTTGAACGGAAGGAACTGGATGCCGGTGGCGGCGTAGATGCGCGCGCGAGGCACGCGGGCGAAAACCGATTCCATGACGCCGTCGGTGCGCCCGTCGCGGTAGTGATAGGGGTTGCCCAGCAGCTCGCCGTTTCCCCCCAGCAGCCCGTAATCGCAGCCCCACGCGTCGACGCCGACGCTCTCCAGCGCCTGCCCCTCCGTGACAATCCGCTCGAGGGCCCGCTGCATGTGCAGCCAGAGACCGGGCAGGTCCCAGTGCAAGGAGCCGTGTTCGCGGACCGGTTCGTTGGGGAAGCGGCAGACCTCGCGCAGATCGAGCACCCCGGACGAGAGGTGTCCCGAGATCGCGCGACCACTTTCCGCGCCGAGATCGAAAGCCAGGAAGCGGGCACCCATGGGAAAGAGTTACGAGCATACGTGGCGGACGGCCCGCCGCGCCAATGAGTTTTTCAGGCCGTCCGGAAGTTTCGCGTGGTGAAACGGCCGCGGAGCGCGGGATGGGGGGTTGCGACCCATGCGCCGAGGTTATATCGTGAGCGCCCATGGATCGCTCAACCATTCAGGATGCCCTCGGCGAGGGCCACGGTCTGCTGCGGCTCGAACCCTCCTGGGTCCCCAGGTCCTTCATGCACCCGGGGCGCCGCCTGCGCCTTCACCCCGACGATCTCTACGCCTTTGGCGCGCACCGCGGGGGCATCAACGAGCGCTGGTTTTCGTCCACGACCAATGCGGACAACGGACCCGGCACCCCACCCGACGAAGGGTTGAGCTATGTCCGCCTCGCCAGCGGCCGCCGGTTTCTGCTGAAGGACGCGGTCGATGCGGCCGGGGATCTGCTGCTCGGCAAGAAGGTCATCGAGCGCGACAAGGGGTGGAACCTCCTCTGCAAGTTCTTCGACAACATGGGGCCCATTCCGCATCACATGCACCAGAGCGACGAGCATGCGTCGCGCGTCGGCCGCCGCGGCAAGCCCGAGGCGTACTACTTCCCTCCTCAGTACAACCCGACCGACAACAACTACCCGTACACGTTCATGGGGCTGGAGCCGGGCACGACGAAGGACGAGGTCCGGCGGTGCCTGGAAAACTGGAACAAGGGGGACAACGGCATCACCTACCTGTCGCGCGCCTACCGCCTCGAGCGCGGCACCGGCTGGCAGATCGATCCGGGCATCCTGCACGCGCCCGGATCCCTCCTCACCTACGAGCCGCAGGTAAACAGCGACGTGTTCGCGATGTTCCAGTCCGAGGTCGAGGGGCGCATCACGCCGTGGGACCTGCTGGTGAAGGACGTCCCGCCGGCGCAGCACCACGACCTGGACTACATCATCGGCATGCTCGACTGGCACGCCAACGTGAACCCGAAGTTCGGCGAGAGCAACCGCTACCGGCCCGAGCCGGTGAAGTCATTTGCGGAAACCGAGCCC
>JANOJK010000398.1:0-8520 GCA_031408165.1 Acidobacteriota bacterium
CAGGGAGTCACCCGGCCGGCCTCCGCCGGTACCGCCGGGTGGGCGGCCGTCAACCGACGGTCGGTGCTGAACGCCCATCCGTCGCTCGACCTCGGCTTCCGTGCCGAGTCCGCGCCGGCGTTGCGGTCGTGCCTGGTGACGCCCCTCGTGGAGAGCGACGCGGTCCTCGCGGTGCTCGCGCTGTATTCGAAGGAGGCCGCCGCCTTCACGGAGGATCACCGCCGACTGCTGGAGGTGCTCGCGCCGCGGCTGGCCTCGGCGCTCCTGACTGCCGCCGTCGCGGACGAAGACAGCTTGCTGTGTCCAACGGCGGCGCGGCGTCCGTTGCAACTGGTGCAGACCCTTTGACGCATCGTCCGGCGGAAGACGGGCACCGTACTCTCCGATCGATACCCATCAGGCGGTGGGTGGCGAGTGCAATCGGAGCTGAGGTGTCCGGCTTCGACCGGACGGACCGGGTCCGTGGGGCGGCGATTCGAGCGGCTGACATGCGGCGGAGGGCCGGCAACGGCTGGCGCTTCGGATTCGCGATATCGACAGCTCTGGGTTCGGGATATCAAAAAGAGGTTACCAGGTGACGCCCACGAATACGGCCGTGCTCGACGAGGGGATCATGGCCATCAGCAGCCTGTCGCGTGCGTTGGGCGGTTCGGCCCGGCTCTCGGACGTCGGCTCGCTCATGTGGCTCCTCGTGCGGCAGGTGGTACCGTGCGATGCCATGGCGATGTTCATGCCCGACCGGAAGCGCAGCCAGCTGACGGTGCGGTACGCCGCGGGAGCGCACGCGAAGGTGCTGCACGGCATCACGCGCCCGTTGCGCACGGGGATTGCGGGCTGGGTCGCGGCCAATCGCCGGCCGATCCTGAACGCGGAGCCGGTGTTCGACCTGGGCTTCCGGGTGACGACCGCCCCGGCCTTGCGCTCGTCCGTCGTCGTGCCGCTCGTGGACGGCGACGTCCTGATGGCCGTCCTCGCGCTGTACTCGAAGGAGTGGCTCGCGTTCACGGACGAGCACGTCAGCATCCTGGATCTGCTCGGGCCGCGCCTCGCGCTGACGCTCGGCGATTCCATTCTCGACGACGACCGCAGCTACGTCGCGGAGACGCCGATCCTGCGGCTGGTCAGGAGTTCATAGCAAGCAGCGGGCTGTGAAGCCGGCCTGCATCGCCGCATTTTCACCACGGCCACGAGACCCGACAGATCCCTGAAATGACTTCGTGAAGCGTCGCCGGCTACAGTCCGGCCATGCGCAGAATCGAGTCCCACCAGCGGCGCAGCGTCGCCATCATGCCCGCGTCGGTCGTCTGCGCGGGCCGGCTGTTCGGGGTGTTCGTGACGGTGAAGACCTGGCCGTCGCGCATGAACAGCTTCTCCGCCTCCGCCCTGGTGAACGGGCGTGCGCCGCGGCGCCCGAACACGGCGAGCTGGTTGCCGGACTCGTCGACCGCGCGGTCGCGGTCGATCCCCTCGGAGATCACGAGCGCCTCGTGCATCGGGTACTGCGCGATGCGCCGGGGCGTCGGGCGGGGGCTGAAGCCCAGGTAGTTCGGGTTGTCGGACGGCGAGAAGAGCTGGACCACCTGCAGGCCGTTGTGGCCGTCGGCCAGGTACGCGAACTGGCTGGCGTTGGTCATCCCGATCTTCACGTCGTTCGTGTCGCTGATCTTCCCCTCGTCGTTGAACATCAGCGCCAGCTTCGGCTGTTCGGGCTTCTCGATGTCCACCATGCCGAGGCCGTCGTGGCCGGCCGCGATGAACGCGTAGGTGCGCCCGAGATACAGGTTGCGCGCGTCCTTGAACGGCACGATCGCGCCCTTGACCACCTTCGGCCTGTCGAGCCTCGTCACGTCCAGGACCTTCAGCCCGTCCTTGTCCACCACGAACCCGTAGCGGAACTGGATCTGCACGCCGCGCGGATCGGCCAGGCCGTCCGCCTCGCCGAGCGTCGCCACCACCCGGGGGTGGAACGGATCCTCGATCGACACGACGACCAGGTTCTTCGGCGTGAGGATGTAGGCGTAGGTGCCGGCAATCGTGATCCGCCTGGCGCCCGTGAGGACGCCGTCGGGGTTGAACGTCGCCGCGCGCTCCAGGAAGTTGTTCGACGGATTGCCGTCGAGCAGCGTCCCGACGCCGATGATGTTCCTGCTCTTCGGGTCCTTGTTGCCGACGATGACGAGGCCTTCCTCGCGGTCGGTGACGTACAGGAACCCGTACATCAGGTGGATCTTCTGCTCTTCGTTCTCCGGGTACTGCTTGCGCAGCGGGTCCACGCCCAGTGTCGTCGGCGTCGCCACCGCCGTGGCGAACTTCGTCTTCACGTACAGCTTCTGCCCCAGCGGGGAGACCGGCGCCGTGACGATCCGTTCGCTGAAGTCCTTGTTGTCGATGTTGCTGATGTCGTAGATGCGGAACCCGCCCTCGCCGAGCGCGGCGTAGAGGTACTCGCCGCGCTGCTGCACGTCGAGGATCTCCTCGCCCTTGCCGGCCGGGTGGTGGTGCGCGTGAGGCAGCGCCAGGCCGCGCTTCTCGTGCGCCTCGTAGTCGTCCGGGTAGGCGAGCTCGTGCAGATAACTGCCGATGATCGCGGGCGGCTCGTCGCGTTCCGCCACCGCGACCCCCTCGAATCCCCCCTTCCCGTCGGCCACCCAGATGTTGTGGCCCATGAAGTTCATGAAGTTCGTGCCCTGCAGGAGCACGTTGGCCATCCAGGCGTTGTTGGTGCCCTCGGCCGAGACGTGGCAGTCGGTGCACTGTTTGGTCTCTTTCGCGCGCACGGTGTGCGGCACGAACGTGCTGAACGCCTGCCCGCTGAAGCCCTCCGCGGACACCGTCTGCTGCATGTAGTAGTTCCACGAGCGCGCCTGGTTCTGCGAGCTGACGAGGACGGCGCACGCGGAGCGGACCGGCGCGATGCGATTCTTCGTGACCGTGCCGTCCTTGCCGAGGAAGAACGAATCGTCGCGCAGGACCTGGAAGTTGTACGCCGTCCAGTTCCTCGTCGTCAGACCCTCGTTGTGGAGCATCGGCATCTTCCGGTTGCCCACCATCGAGAGGTGGCAGCCGAAGCAGGTCGGGGTCCACGACGTGTGGCACGTGTAGCACGTCATGGAGCTGTTCGCGTGCGCGAGCTTGTCCGGGGCGGCGGCGGCGCCCCAGGTCCCGTTCTTCTGGATCGTCTTCGCGTAGCGTGACTGCTCGCTGTAGTGCGGCTGCCCGGGCGTGATCGTGTCCACGGTCTGGACGACCTCCCACTTCAGGTCCGGGTTCATCATCGACCGCTGGTACAGGCGATCGCCCTGCCACTCGAAGCGCCGCTCGCGCCACGGCGTGCGCAGGGCCGCGAGCGCGGTGCCCCCTTCCGGCGCCGCGGGCCCGCTCGTGATGAGCGTGGCGCGCTTGTCGATCCCGCCGTGACAGTCCACGCAGTCGATCTCGACGGCGTTGCGCGTCTCGCCGTACAGCCTGCCGTTGCCGTGGTTGTCCTGGCCGAAGTGGCAGTCGCTGCACTGCATCCCCTTCTCGAGGTGAATGTCCTTCAGGTGCACGGCCTTGCCGAAACGTTCGGGATCCTCGTGCGGAACGATCTTGTCATCCTTGTCCAGCAGGTTGCCGCGCCGATCGCGCTTGTAAACCGCGCGATAGACCCACCCGTGGCCGTGGAAGTCGGCGAACTGCGTGTGCTCGAGTTTCTTGTTGAACTCCGGCGTGCCGATCTGGCCGAGGAACTTCGGGTCCCCCCACTTGCCCTTGAGCGCCGACTGCTCGGGATTGCGTTGGCGGATCACCTGCTGCTCGTCCTGCGACCGTGGCTTCTGAGTGGCTGGATACATCTGCTCCCCGTCGGTCTCGTTCTCCCACCACGTGTAGCCGTAGTACGTCGTGACCATGTTGGTGCCCGGGTGCATGTGGCACGTCATGCACTGGCTGGACGGGATCGACCGCGTGAACGTGTGCTTGATCGGGTGGCCCGGCTCGACCCGTTTGGGATCGATCGTGGGGTCGGCGGTCTGCGTGCGCCCGTCGTTGCCGAACTGCGCGTACTGCCCGGAGTGGACCGGCGAGCGGTCGTTGGCATAGATCACATGGCAGCTCGTGCAGCCGCTGTTGCGGTAGTCGCCGGGCTGATCGTTGGTGCCGGGGAACGACAGCAGGGGATCCAGCAGGCGCGTCTTCTGCAGCCCGAGGAACACCGGGTCGGTGCGGAGGCCCGTGCCGAAGCCACGGTCGCTCAGCTTGATGTCGGGGCGGCCGGGTTCCTCGCTCTTCAGCGGGTTGCCGACCTCCGCCTTCTTGACGCCGCCGCGCTCGAATGCGCGCAGCACGTTGCCGGGCTGCGTGACTTCCCAGCGGGGCAGCGGCTCGAGGTAGGGCAGCCAGCCCCTGGTCCTGGTTTCCTCCGCGGTCGGCGCGGGAAATGCCTGGAGGCGCTGCGGCGAGCCGTCGGGCGCGTAGCTCTCGCCGTAGCGCGCGTTCTTGAACGGCGTCCCGCCGTTGTTGTAGAGCGCCGCCTCCCACAGCATGGCGCCGGTCGTCATCATGCTGGTGCGGACATTGCGTACTTCCGCGGCGTGGCAGCTGCCGCACGCCTGGTCGGCGACCCGGAGGTCGCCGGGGTTGACGAACCGGATGTATTCCTGCGATTCCTCGAGCCACTGCGTGTAGGCGCGCTCGGGATTGGCGGCCGTCTTCCAGAGGTCGGACACGCGCGGCTGGGGATGCGCCTTCCGTTTGGCGTCCCTGTATTCCTTCGCGTCCCTGTCGAGGCCCGCGGCGACCGTGACTTTCGGATCCCCGCCGTGACAGGTCGCGCAGCCGAGCGTCACGGTGCCCGACGGGTGCATCGTCGCCTCGTCGGTCGTGGTGTGGCACGTGAGGCAGCCGGCGCTGGCCGCCTTCGCCTCGTCAGGCGTCACGCGCGAGCTAAAGCTCGCGCCAACTGGTTGATTGGTGTCGGGCGTCACGCGCGGGCTAAAGCTCGTGCCAACTGGTTGATGGGTGGCCTCGCGACCAGTTGGCGCGACCTTCAGGTCGCGCGCGGTCGAGGCAGCCAGAGCGACCGCCCAGACGACTGATGCCAGCAGAAGTGTGTGCGCGCCGAGGTTGTTGCGCTTCATCAGAACTGCAGCCGCGCGTTCACGAAGACCGAGAACAGGAAGCTGCGCTCGTAAATGTCCTTCAAGCCCTGCCCGAGTTTCATGCTCTGTATACCGCCGATGATCACCACGTTATCGCTGAGCGGCGGCCGATACGACGCGCCGCCCCCGACATCGACGCCGGCGTTGGGCCGCACCTTCTCCTGGAAGAGGAGCGCTTCCATCTGGGCCGTCTTCAGGAACCGGATGTAGCTGGTCGTCACGAAGCCGCGCAGCTTGGGCGTCAACTCGAAGTCGGCGGCGCCGTTCAGGATGAAGACGCCGGGGTTGACGAAGTTGGGCTGCCCTTCGTCCTTGTTGGTGCGCAGCGTCGGCAGCAGGCTGACCGGGGACTTGACGCCCGTGCCGGTCTGCGCGAGGCGCAGTCCCTGGCGGTTCCACAGGCTGAACGGGCCGCCGGCGAACGAAGGGATGTCGAGGATGGCGTCGAAGCCATGCCCCTTGTCGTCGGACGGATCGCCGTCGCCCGACGCGATGAACGTGGCCCCCTTGATGCGCAGCCAGTCCTTGTCGATCGAGAGCTCCAGCGCGCCCATCTGCGCGTTGACGTCGATCCGCTGCGCCGCGATGGGGTTGTTGGTTTCGTGCCCGAGCGCCTGGTAGAACGCGTGGCTGACGTTCCAGCGGCCGATGTGCCCGTTGCCGGCCCAGCCGAGGTAGTAGGTGTGCACCTCGTTGGTGCCGATGACGCCGATCGGGGCCGGCCGCACGAGGAAGCCGTTGGTGTCGTAGTGCAGCTCACCATCGTCACGGTTCGCGTGGAAGCTGAAGGACTGGGTGTAGCCGGGCGTCACGAAGTCCTGGATGTAGACGTTGCCGATGTACACCTGCGCGCGGCGGCGGTGCGGCTCGTTGAAGCCGCTGTTGGTGTCTTTCTCGAGCAGGTCGAACGCGGCCGCGTTGTACTCGATGCGGCTCGACTTCAGGGTGCCGAACACCCGGACACCGGGCGCCTCGAGCACCGACATGAACCCGCGGAAATCCGACGTGAACTCCTGGATGCCGGCACGCACCGACAGGAAGTCGTAGTGATGGCCGATGTCGAACAGCTTCTTCTCGACGAAGGCCTCCTGGATGCCCAGGTGATGGTCGAGGCGCGTGTCCTTGCGGCGCACGTCCGCGTTGACACCGTTGTATTCCGACAGGTTCACGAAGTTCGCGCTGAACGCCGGCGCGACGCGGACGCGCCAGTCGATCGGGCGGAACACCGTGTCACCGCGGAACAGGTCGAACGAGGTCCGGATCGAGGTGAGTGGCACGTAGATGCCGCCCCGTCCGAAGAACCGCTCGCTGCCGGGGCGCTGGGTGCTCACGCCGCTCGGCACCGGCAGGTTGCGCCCCTCGAGCAGCGAGTCGCTGACGCCGGTGAAGTTGAAGAACGTGCGCTTGCCGAAGACGGGGTAGTCCCCCTTCAGTCTGTTCTGGTTGTACGGATCCCACCAGTGCGGGCTGACGTACGGGTAGTCGCCCCCCACGCCGTATCGATCCCACTCCGGCAGCGGGAGGTTCCAGCGGTCGGGGACCGGCAGGTAGACCTTCTCGCCCGGCGGGAGCGGCGCTGCGACCGCGTCCGGATCGCTTCTGGGCCGGACGACGGTGCCGTACGGCGTGGGCGGGCCCGGATCTATCTTCTTCTCTGCCGGCGGTGCGCCGGTTGGATTCAGCTTCAGCTCGACGGTGACGAGCTCCGACGGGCTGACGCGCAGCCCCCCCTGGGTGAGCGGCGCGTACCCCTCACGCGCCAGCGACAGCACGTATTCGCCAGGCGCCACGTCGAGGAGGCGGAACACGCCGTCCCCGCTCGTGATCGCGCGCGCCACCTCGCGGGCCCCCTGCAGGAGGATGACCTCCACCGCCGGCAAGCCGCGCCCCCGCTCGTCGGTTACCACGCCCTGGATCGAGGCGCGGTTGGGGCGCTGCCGGGGGGTCTGCTGGTCGCTCGAGGGCAACGAGGCCATAGAGGTCGCGGAGGATAAGAGGAACACAGAGTCACAGAGGGCACAGAGACGCACAGAGGAAGACACTGCAGCGGTCGGGCCGCGCTTCGCGCGGCCGCTGGTCGAGAGATCCACAGATGCGCGCCGCGCCTGAATTCCGATGCGGCGTGCATCTGCGGATCTCTCGGCCAGCCAGACGCCGGCCGGAGGCCGGCGCCCGACCGCTTCGATGCCGCCTCGTAGAACCCGGCCCTCTCTGTGCGTCTCTGTGCGCTCGGTGCCTCTGTGGTGTACGGGCTTTTCGTGACTCCCGTACAGCCCCAGGACCACTGCCAGCAGCAACGTCGTCACGCCCTCAGCGTCTCCACTCGTCGATTAGGTTCGCCACGAGGCCTGTCCACCCCGTCTGGTGGTTCGCGCCGAGGCCCGCGCCGTTGTCGCCGTGGAAGTACTCGTTGAAGAGCAGCAAGTCGCGCCAGTGCGGATCCTCCTGGAACTTCCGGGTGCCCCCGTAGATGCGGCGCGTGCCGTCGTGGCTGCGGGTGAAGAGGCCGATCATCCGGTTGGCCACCTCCCGCGCCATGTCCTCCGGCGTCATCGCCTTGCCGCCCGACGCCGGCGCCGTGACCTTGAACTCCGGCCCGAACGCCTGGCTGAATTTCGCGAACGATTCGATCAGCAGGTACGAGGTCGGGAACCAGATCGGCCCGCGCCAGTTGGAGTTGCCCCCCTTGATTTTCACGTCCGCTTCCGCGGGCTCGTACCGCACCGTCCCGGCCCCGAAGCTGAACGGGTGGTCGTTGTGATACTTCGACAGGCTGCGGATGCCGCCCGGCGACAGAAATTCCGTCTCATCCCACACGCGGATCAGCAGCTTCTCGAGCTGGTGGCGATCGACGATCGACAGGATGTCGCGCCGCTGGCCGTCGCGCGTCTCGGTGAAACACGCCTGGCCGACGAGGTCCGGCCGGTTCCTGATGAACCAGTGCACGTCGTTGACGAACATCGGCATCGTCTCGAGCTCCGCCTCGTTCAGGACGTCGATCGCATACAGCGGGATCAGGCCCACCAGCGATCGGACGCGGAACTTGTGGAACTCACCGCTCGGATAGCGCAGCACGTCGTAGAAGAATCCGTCCTCCTCGTCCCACAACTGGTAGCCGCGCCCGCCCATCCGTTTCATCGCGCCGCCGATGTAGATGAAGTGCTCGAAGAACTTCGTCGCCATAGACTCGTAGACCTTGTTGGTCTTGGCGAGCTCGATGGCAATCCGCATCATGTGGAGGCAGAAGAAGCCCATCCAGCCCGTCGCGTCCGACTGCTCGAGGATCGCGCCGTCGGGGAGCTTCTCGCTGCGATCCACGACCGTGATGTTGTCGAGCCCGAGGAAGCCCCCCTCGAACACGTTCATCCCCTGGCTGTCGACC
>JANOJK010000467.1:0-1929 GCA_031408165.1 Acidobacteriota bacterium
TCACCATTACCGACCAGCCGGTGACCAACGTCATGGTGAACCTGGCGAAGAACGCCTCTTACTTCGAGGACAAGGCGCCGTGGGACGCGCAGTACAAGAAGCAGAACTTCACGCCCCCGGTCGTCAAGGCCGTCGAGGTGCTGATCGAGACTGGGGACTTCCACGTCAACACGGTCGGCGTCAACCTGCCGAACGAGCAGGAGATCCACCAGAAGTACGGGACGAAGAACTTCCTGCTGCTCGGCAGCAGCCATGCGCTCGGCGGCGCGTCGGCTGGCGCGATCGACGAGTTCGCGGCCTCGCCGGAGGAGGCGCAGCGCTCGAAGGCGCACGGCGAGGAAGCCGAGGACCTGCTGACCGCGATGCACGAAGTCATCGGCCACGGCTCGGGCAAGCTCGGCGAGCGCGTCCAGGCCAAGCCGGCGACGTTCCTGAAGGAGTACTACTCCACGCTCGAAGAAGCGCGGGCGGACCTGATGGGACTCTGGAACATCTGGGACCCGAAACTGAAGGAGCTCGGCCTCGTGAAGGACCAGGACGCGGTGGCGAAGGCGATGTACGACGGCGCCGCGCGCGCGCCCCTCACCCAGCTGCGCCGCATCCCGCGAGGGGAGACGATCGAAGAGGATCACCAGCGCAATCGGCAGCTCATCGCGCATTACATCAAGGACAAGACCGGCGCGATCGAATACGTCGATCGGAACGGCAAGACGTATGCGCGGGTCACCGACTACGCGAAGATGCGACAGGGGGTCGGCGCGCTGCTCGCCGAGCTGATGCGCATCAAAGCGGAGGGAGACTACCCCGCCATCAAGACGCTCGTCGACTCGTACGGCGTGCGCTTCGATCCGAAGCTCCGCGACCAGGTCGTCGCCCGCTACAAGGACCTGAATCTCCCCCCTTACTGGGCCGGCGTGAATGCGAAGCTCACGATGGATCCCGGGGGCGCGAACCCACCGGCGGTCAGGATCAGCTACCCGCGCGACGCGGTGCGTCAGTACCTGGAGTACGGCTCGATGTACGACGCAAGCCTCCAGCCCGCAGGGGCCATCGTCCGATGAGCGCCCCGGTCACCTCGCACGTCGACACGCGGCCGTACCTCCTCGAGCGCATTGACGAGGCCGCCGTGGTGCAGCTCTATGCGGATGGGTTCGAGGCGCTGCCGCTTCGTGAGAAGATCCTCATCTATCACCTCTACGGGGCGGCCCTCGCCGGCCGCGACATCTATTACGACCAGCGCTACGTGCACAACCTCGCGATGCGCGACGTGCTGGAGGAGATCGTCACCCACGCCGACGGCATCCCCGCGGACGACCTGGCGGAGATCCTGCGCTACACGAAACTGTTCTGGATCAACTGCGGCCCCTACAACAACCTGACCGCGAGGAAGTTCGTGCTGAAGTGCACCCCCGAGGCGTTCATGGCGGCCGCGCGCATCGCCGAGGCGAACGGCGCGCGGATTCCCGCCGATCTCGCGAGCCTCCAGCCCTGCTTTTTCGATCTCGCGGTCGATCCGATCGTCACGAGCAAGACACCGGGTGCGGGGAAGGACATCCTGCAGGCGAGCGCGAACAACCTGTATTCGGGCGTGTCGATGGCCGACCTCGAGGGCTTCGAGGAGCGGTATCCCCTGAACTCCAGGCTGACGAAGCAGGATGGCAAGCTGGTCGAAGAGGTCTACTGCGTCGGCGGCCGCTACGACAAGTACATCCGCGATATCGTTCGTCACCTCGAAGCGGCGACGCCGTACGCGACCGACCCGATGGCGGTGGCGCTGCGGGCGCTCGTCCGCTTCTACCAGACCGGCGAGCCCGCGGATCGCGTGGCGTACGACATCGCGTGGGTGCAGGACCGCGATTCCCCGGTCGACACCATCAACGGGTTCGTCGAGGTCTACATGGACGCGCGCGGCATGAAGGGCGCGTGGGA
>JANOJK010000497.1:0-3274 GCA_031408165.1 Acidobacteriota bacterium
GGGGATGAGGCCGGCCTCCGCCATCGCGTCGGCGGCTGCCAGCTCCACCTCGAGCCATGTCTCGTAGCGACGCTGGTCGCTCCAGATCGCGCCCATGTCCGGATGCGTGTAGCGGGGGATCATTGTTTAGGTGGGGCTCCGCCGCTTTCTTGTTTACGTGGGGCTCCGCCCCACACCCCCGCCTTCGCGCGCAGCGCTTCGGCGGGCCGCCGTAGCCCTGGCGAAGGCTGGCCGGCCGGGTCGCTGGCGGGGGGCCCGGCGCGTCCCTCCGGGCGCGGCGTCCCACGCAGCGGTCGCGTGTCTGCCTGGTGCACGGGTTTACCCAAGATCGAGCTGCGTGCGCGTCATCTCGCGCGGCGACGGGCCGACCACCGTCGCCGCCAGCGAGCCGTTCGAGAAGAGATCGGTTGCGACCCGCGTGACATCGGCGGCCGTGACGCGCTCGACGCCGGCGAGCGTCTCGTCCAGGCTGAAGTGCCGCTCGAAATAGATCTCCTGGCGCGCGAGATGCGACATGCGGCTCGCCGTGTTCTCCAGGCTCAGCATGAGGCTGCCCTTCAGGTGATCCTTCGCGCGCCGCAGCTCCGCGTCGGCCACCGGGGCGGCCTTCATGCCGCGCAGCTCCTCGACGCAGACGTCGACGACTTCCGGCACGGCTTCATTCGCGCATCCGGCGTAGATGGTGATGTTGCCGGCGTCGCGATAGGCGCTCAGGCCGCTGAAGACCGCGTAGGCCAGCCCGCGCCGCTCGCGGACGTTCTGGAACAGCCGGGAGCTCATCGACCCGCCGAGCACCGTGTTCATGATGTAGCTGACGTAGCGGTCCGGGTGGTTCTGCGCGTAGCTGTTGGTGCCGAGGCACAGGTGGCTCTGCTCGAGCTCCTTGGACCGGACGGTGACCTGCGGCAGCACGCGCGGCGTCTCGTCGTCGAACGGCGCCCGGGTCGAGGGCAGCTTCTCGAACGCGCCCGCGATCAGATCGCGCACGCGGGCGTGCTCGATGTTTCCGGCGGCCGAGACGATCAGGTTCGGTGCGACGTACGACGTGCGGAAATACTGACGCAGGATGTCGGTGGTGAAGGATTCCACCGTCTCTTTGGACCCGAGGATCGGGCGGCCGAGCGCGTGCCCTTCCCAGAAGTGCTGCGTGAAGAGCTCGTGCACGAGGTCGTCGGGCGTGTCCTCGACCATCTTGATCTCTTCGAGGATGACCTTCTTTTCCTTGTCCAGGTCCTCGGCGGTCAGGTTCGGGTTCATCACGATGTCCGACAGCAGATCGACCGCCGTCGGCAGGTGCTCGTCGAGGACCTTGATGTAGTAGCTGGCGTATTCCTTCGCGGTGAAGGCATCGAGCTGTCCGCCGATCGAGTCGATCGCCTGCGCGATGTCTTCCGCGGAGCGCGTGCCGGTCCCCTTGAAGAGCATGTGCTCGACGAAATGCGCGATGCCGCTGCGATCGACCGACTCGTGCCGCGAGCCGCGCGTCAGCCAGACGCCGAGACTCACCGAACGGACGTGCGGCATCGACTCGGTGATGAGACGGAGACCACTCTCCAGGACCTCGCGTGTGACCATGCCTGTTTTATGAGCCGTAACTGATTGTCTGGAAAGGGATTATCGGGATCGACAACGTGAAGGATGCTATCACGCGGCCCCGCCGTCGCGCAACCGGCTCCCGCGAACCGCCGTGCTGGACGCCGGGGGTAGAATTAAAGATTCCCGGGTGACTGAACATGATGCTTCCCACCAGCCCACACGATCTCGCCGGGATGGAGTTATCCGAGCTCGAACAGGCGCTCGAGTCCATGGGCCATCCGCGTTTTCATGGGCGGCAGCTCTTCCAGTGGGTCCACAAGCGCGGGGTCACCGATTTCGGCGGCATGACGGATCTGGGCCGCGATCTCCGCTCCAGCCTCGCGGCCACGTTCCGGGTCACGACACCGGAGCTCGTCCGCAGGGAAACCTCGTCGGACGGCACCACGAAGTTCCTGCTGCGCCTCGAGGACGGACAGCTGATCGAGTCGGTGTTCATCCCCGACACGCCGGCCAACACCTTCTGCCTGTCGACGCAGGTCGGGTGCGCGATGAAATGCGGTTTCTGCCTGACCGGGAAGATGGGGATGATCCGCAACCTGACGGCGGGTGAAATCGCCGGGCAGGTCCGCGTGCTCGTGAGGGAGCTCCACATGCTCCGCGCCCGCTTCAACATCGTCCTCATGGGGATGGGGGAGCCGCTGCACAATTACGACGCGGTGATGAAGGCGCTGCGGATCCTGGCCGACGAGCACGGCCTCGCCGTGCATCCGCGCCGCGTCACGCTGTCGACGGTGGGCGTGCTGCCCGCGCTCGACCGGCTCGCGACGGAGCCGCTCATGCCGAACCTCGCGATCTCGCCGCACGCCACCACCGAGGAGCAGCGCGACCGGCTCGTGCCGATCAACCGGAAGTACGGGTTGAAGGAGCTGCTCGACGCGTGCCGGCGCTTCCCGGTCAAGCGGCGCGACCGCATCACGTTCGAATACGTGCTGTTGAAGGACGTCAACGACACCGACGAGGACGCGGCGCGGCTCGCGCGCCTGCTGCACGGGATCCAGGCGAAGGTGAACCTGCTCCCCTTGAACGAGGCGCCCGGAATTCCCTACGAGCGCCCGTCGGACGCGCGCGTGAACCGGTTCGCGCAGATCGTCGCCGATGGCGGGTTGACGGTTTCGGTCCGCAAGTCGCGCGGCCGCGATATCCGCGCCGCGTGCGGGCAGCTGATTACGGAGTCGAGCCGGGCCAAATCACCAGGCCAGCGCCTGGCGACGCTGATGCCGACGTAAGCCTCCAGTTGGCCCGACCTTTAGGTCGGGCGTGCACGAATCAGCCGGTTGCTGATTCGAGGACGCGCGAGTTCAAGGTCGCGCCAACTGCTGATTCGAGGACGCGCGAGCTCGAGGTCGCGCCAACCGGTGCGACTTCGACGAGAACCCGCGTGTTGCGCGGGACGCCCGGCGCGATCCGCACCTTCAGATAGTTGTCCGTCACCACCAGTGTGCCGTCTTCCAGCGTCAGCCCCGGCCGCACCGTGCCGGCCTGCGCGGCGCGGAACCGCGCGGCGAGAGCCGCCCCAATCGACCGGAGGTGCGCGCCACGCTCGCGGATCGTGGCCCCGTGCACCTTACCGGCCATCGCGGACGCTTCGGTCCCGGGCCGATCGGAGTAGGGGAACACGTGCAGGTGCGTCAGCGGCGACGAGGGCAGGTAGGCGAGGTTCGCGGTGAAGTCCTCGTCG
>JANOJK010000508.1:0-2085 GCA_031408165.1 Acidobacteriota bacterium
TCCGCCAAGCCAGGCGCAGAGCGCAATGGCGACAATACAATGCCGGGTCACGTGCATTTGGTGGCTCCTTTATGTCGGCCGCACCGGGCGGAGTGTGGGCCGGGGGCGGGAGCATACTCCAAAACCACCTCGTCCGTCACCGGGATCGCATACACTGTAGGGACAGGGGTGCAGCGAATGGCGGACTTTCCAGAGAGCAAGCAGTGCGTTGAATGCGATGGGATCATGGATCGCCGTCACGGCACGCTCCCCGCGGAGCGCACGGCCAACACGGTGCCGGCGGACCTTCGCCGCATTCCGAACGCCCAGGTCGCCGAGATCGGGACCTACTACCGGTGCCTGAAGAACGGCACCCATACAGTGATCGTCGCGCGCGACACGAAACTGCCGGCCTCGCCCCGCCACTGACGAAGGATTCGCCGGCCCGCCCGCCCGTCCGTCACTCGGCGGTTCGAGGCGGTGCGTCGTTAGTGGTCCGGTCCCGCTGATCGGGGATCGCCTCGCGGGCGGGTTGTCCTGCCTGGGGGCGCGGCTCTCCCTCACATACTGCGGCATGCCCGGTCGTCGCGCGTGGCCATGAGAGCGCAGCGCCCCGCCCCGCGATCTGGTCCTTTGGTTCCGGCGTGCACGGCCACCAGACCGCCGCTTGCCTGGGCTGAACTGGCGAGGTTCTTGCGAATTCCTTCCCGGCAGAGCCATGCATCAGCCTGCCCGCGAGGGCTTCAGCGGATTCGTGCGCGTGCGGGGCGCGCGCGAGCACAACCTCAAGGACGTCGATCTCGAGATCCCGCGCGATGCCCTTGTCGTGTTCACGGGTGTGTCGGGGTCCGGGAAGTCGTCGCTGGCGTTCGGCACGTTGTACGCCGAGGCCCAGCGCCGGTACCTGGAGTCGGTTTCGCCCTATGCTCGACGGCTCTTTCATCAGATGGGCGTGCCCGAGGTCGATGAGATCGACGGCCTCCCGCCCGCGGTCGCGCTGCAGCAGCAGCGCGGCTCGCCGACCACCCGCTCGTCGGTGGGGAGCGTCACGACGCTGTCGAACCTGGTGCGCATGCTCTATTCGCGGGCGGGGCACTATCCGCGCGGGCAGGCGCAGCTGCATGCCGAAGCGTTCTCGCCGAACACCCCCGCGGGCGCGTGCCCCGAATGTCACGGGCTGGGGCGCGTCTATACGGTGACGGAGGCGTCGATGGTGCCCGACGACTCGCTGACGATCCGCGAGCGTGCGATCGCGGCGTGGCCACCGGCGTGGCACGGCCAGAACCTCCGCGACATGCTCGTCTCGATGGGGTTCGACGTCGATCGTCCGTGGCGCGACCTGTCGAAGAAGGATCGCGACTGGATCCTGTTCACCGAAGAGCAGCCCGCCGTCCCCGTGTACGCCGGTTACACGCCGGCGGAAACGCGACAGGCGCTGAAGCGCAAGGAAGAGCCGAGCTACCAGGGGAATTTCTCGAGCGCGAGACGATTCGTCCTGACCACCTTCGCGACGACCGAGAGCGCCTCGATCAAGAAGCGCGTCGCGCGGCACATGATCAGCGCCGAGTGCCCGCTCTGTGACGGCAAGCGCCTCCGGCGTGAGTCGCTGTCGGTGACCTTCGCCGGGCTCGATATCGCGGGTATCTCGCGCCAGCCGCTGAAGCGTTTTGCCGCGCTGCTGCGCCCGTACGCGGAGGGGCGCACCGCGGAGCTCCGGGCGATGGCCGTGGATCATCCGGAGAAAGTGGTGGTCGCGCAGCGGATTGCGGCGGACCTGCTCGGGCGCGCGACCGTGCTGCTCGATCTCGGCCTCGGTTATCTGTCGCTCGACCGCAGCACGCCCACCCTCTCGCCCGGCGAGCTGCAGCGCCTGCGGCTCGCGACGCAGGTGCGTTCGAATCTGTTCGGCGTCGTGTACGTGCTCGACGAGCCGTCCGCAGGGCTTCATCCCGCCGACACCGAGTCGCTGCTGTCCGCGCTCGATCGGCTGAAGGCGGCCGGCAATTCCCTCTTCGTCGTCGAACACGAGCTCGACGTGATCCGGCATGCCGACTGGATCGTCGACGTCGGCCCCGAGGCGGGGGAGCACGGCGGCCGCATCCTGTA
>JANOJK010000524.1:0-6931 GCA_031408165.1 Acidobacteriota bacterium
CGGCCGTAGATCCCCCCGACGAGCGTGCCCCGCGCGGTCCAGTTCGTCAGCGCAAACGCCAGCCAGGAGGCGCCAGCAAGCTGCACCAGCGTGGTGGTGAACGAGTCCGACCGCGACCCGGCGCGCGCCAGCAGCTCCTGCGGCAGGAACGACGCGGCGAGTCCCAGCGCCGCCAGGAACGCCGCGCTCGAGGTCATCAGAGGCTTCATCGAGGGTGTGCCGGCGGCCTGGCGTTACACGCCACCCACGATCGCCCTGCGCGCGCGGACGGTGACCCCACGCCGCAGCACGCGCACGTCGAGCTCGCGCAGATCGGCGCCGCGGCCTACGGGCGGATCGCCGACGCCGAGCAGGTAATAGTTGGCCGATTCGCGCAGAATTCGATCCACGGCGCCGTTGATGTCGTTGGTCGCGATGAATGCGAGTCCGCCGGTCTCCCGCGCGAAGCCGTTGCCGCCGGTGTCCACGCGCGTGTTCCCCAGGCCCGCGGGATCGATGACGTAGAGGTTCACGTTGGCGAGCGCCATCGCCTGCATCGCGCCGATCCATTCTTTCCGCGGATCCATCCCGACCGCCGGCGGAGGGATTGGCCTGTCGAACAGCCACCCCGAACCGATCGCCACGATGGTCTTGCGCCGATCCGACGCTTCCGCCATCTGCCGCGACAGCGCCGAGAGGGTCTTCAGCACATGCTCGCCCAGGCGATCGAGCGGAATGAACCCGGCGGACTGCAGGGGCGCCGCGTCGATCGTCCTGAGGAGGCGCGTCTTGTCATCGGTGCTCTCCATGTCCGAGCCGTTCAGCGTCACGATCGCCATCCGATCGCCCGGCAGCATCCGGTTCACGAACCGGCGCGCGGCATCCTTCCCGCGCGCCCCATGCGACAACGGCACGGTCACATCGTCCAGGACCAGCACGGTCAGGCGCCCCTCGTCGGTGGCCGGCGTGACGACGGCGAAAGACCCGATCGGCACGCGGAAATGGCCGATCCAGACCTCGAGCTCTTCAGGCTTGAGGTCCATGACGGGCACGCCCTTCCGATCGACGGCGACCGCATCGATCTGGATCCGGGATCCGCGCTCGACCGGCGCCTGCGGACCGGTCCCGATGTAGCCTGCCGCCGCGGCCAGCACCAGCGAGAGGAGGATGCGCGACATGGTGCTAGTCTACGCCCATGCCGCCGACACCAGCCCGATTGAGCCTCCCCGGCGTGGTCCTGATGAGCGTGGCCCTCTCTGCGCAGGATCACCTCCCGCGTGTCGAACAGGAAGCCGCCAGGGTCGTGCCGGCCGTCATCGAGATCCGGCACCGGATCCACCAGAACCCGGAGCTGTCGAACCGCGAGGAGAAGACCGCGGCGCTCGTCGCCGATTACCTCCGGAAGCTCGGCCTGGAGGTGCAGACCGGCGTCGCGCGCCATGGCGTCGTCGCGCTCCTGAAAGGCGGACTGCCGGGCCCGGTCGTTGCGGTACGCGCCGACATCGACGCGCTGCCCGTGACGGAAGAGACCAACCTGCCGTTCGCGTCGAAGGTGCGCGCGACCTATCTGGGTCAGGACGTGGGCGTGATGCACGCGTGCGGGCACGATGTCCATACCGCCGTGCAGCTCGGCGTGGCCAGCGTGCTGAGCGCCATGAAGGCGAGTCTGCCCGGCACGGTCAAGTTCATCTTCCAGCCGGCGGAGGAAGGCGCCCCGCCCGGGGAAGCCGGCGGTGCGTCGCTGATGGTCAAGGAAGGCGTTCTCCAGAACCCGCGCCCCCAGGCGATCTTCGGCCTCCACGTCTTCGCCGAGATGGCGGTGGGGGACATTGGCTACTCGGAAGGCCCGGCGCTGTCGGCCGCGGACACCTGGGAGGTGAAGATCGTCGGCCGGCAGTCCCATGGCGCGCGACCGGAGCTCTCCATCGATCCGGTCGTGACCGCCGCGCAATTCGTCCAGGCGCTGCAGACGATCCGATCGCGCACCTTCTCCGGCCACGAGCCCGGCGTCGTGACGATCGGCACCATTCACGGCGGCCAGCGCCACAACATCATCCCCGCCGAAGTCACGCTGACGGGAACGATCCGCACCTTCCGGCCCGAGATGAGCCAGCTCGCGGAGTCGCGGCTGCGCGCGATTCTGAAGGGTGTGACCGAGGCCGCCGGCGCCACGGGGGACGTCGTGCGCTACGAACGCGGCGCCCCGGCGACGATCAACGACCTCGCGCTCACGCGAGACTCGCTTCCCGCCCTCGAACGGGTCGTGGGCAAGCAGCACCTGGTCCGGATTCCGCCGGCAATGGGCTCCGAGGACTTCTCGTTCTTCGCCAACGAGGTGCCCGGCTTTTTCTACCGCCTCGGCCAGGTGAAGCCGGGGACGACCTCCGGCGATCACCACACCCCGCTGTTTCTGGCGGACGACAGCGCGATTCCCGTCGGAGTCAAGGCGATGAGCCTGGTGATCCTGGACTACTTGTCGCGGCACAAGTAGGCGCGCCGCGCTGAATCACATCAGCCCGCGCGATTCGGTAACCTGACGCAACGCCGGGGACAGTCATGATCATCAGGACGATAGCTGCAGCCGGAATGGCCGTTGGCATCTGGACCGCGATGGCCCACACCGGGGCGCCGCAGACACCGGCCGCGAACGGCGCCGTGAGACCAGCCGGTGACGTTCGAATCAACCCGGACCTGCTGACCAAAGCGTGGAGCGCGCGATGGATCACCGTCCAGGCCGCGCCGCCGTTCGCGTACGGCGTCTACCACTTCCGCAAGACGTTCGACCTGCCTCACGCGCCATCGAGCTTCATCGTGCACGTGAGTGGCGACAACCGCTATCAGCTCTTTGTCAACGGCCACCGCATCGTCTGGGGGCCGGCACGCGGAGACTTGAACCACTGGCGCTTCGAGACCGTCGATCTGGCGCCGCATCTCAAGGCAGGACGAAACATCCTGGCAGCAGTCGTGTGGAACTTCGCGCAGTTCGCCCCGGAAGCGCAGCTCACGAACCAGACCGGCTTCCTGCTCCAGGGCAACTCGGACGCGGAACGCCTGGTGGACACGGGCGCGTCGTGGAAGGCCGTGCACAACGAGGCCTACACGCCGCTGCCGGTAACCTACGCGGCCGTCGGCGGATACTACGCAGCCGGCGCGGGGGAACAGGTGGACGCGGCTCGCTATCCGTGGCGCTGGGAGCAGCCCGATTTTGACGAGGGAGCGTGGCAGGCGGCGCAGGTGATGGGCCAGGGTGCGCCGCGCGACGCACGCGACGGACCGAACCGCTGGATGCTCGTCCCGCGCACGATTCCACTGATGGAGGAGAAGCCGGAGCGCCTCGCCGCAGTGCGCGAATCCAGCGGCGTCGAGGTCCCGCCGGACTTCCCGGCCCGGGCGACAGCCTTCACCGTATCTGCGCGCGGCAAGGCCCGGTTGCTGCTCGACCAGTCGCACCTCACAACGGCGTATCCGGAACTCATGGTCAGCGGCGGGAAGGGCGCGAAGATCCGAATCGCCTATGCCGAGGCGCTGGTGGGTCCTGACGGAAGGACGAAAGGCAACCGCAACGAGACAGCCGGGAAGACGCTGCGCGGGTACTCCGACGTCTTCATCAGCGACGGAGGCAGCGGGCGCCTGTATCGTCCCCTCTGGTGGCGGACGTATCGCTACGTCGAGCTCACGATTGAAACGGACGCAGAGCCGATCACGATCGATGACCTGCGCGGCGTCTATACCGGGTATCCGTTCGAGATGAAGGCGCGGCTCGACACGGGCTCCGAGCGGCTCGACAAGATCCTGGAGGTCGGGTGGCGGACGGCGAGGGTGAACGCGCACGAAACGTACATGGATTGCCCGTACTACGAACAGCTCCAGTACGTTGGCGACACGCGCATTCAGGCGCTCGTGTCGCTCTATAACTCAGGCGACGGGCGGCTGATGAAGAACGCCATCGCGCAGCTCAACGACTCGCGTACTGCCGAGGGGGCGACGATGAGCCGCGCGCCGACGCGGCAGCAGCAGTACATCCCGCCGTTCTCCCTGTGGTGGATCGGCATGGTGCACGACTACTGGTGGTACCGCGACGATCCCGCGTTCGTGCGGGAGATGCTGCCAGGCGTCCGCGCCGTGCTGACGTTTTTCGCGCAGCACCAGCGGCCGGATGGCTCGCTCGGCGTGTTGCCGTGGTGGAACTTCGTCGACTGGGCCTGGCCCAACGGCGTCCCGCCGGCTGAGCCTGACGGGTCATCGGCGGCGCTCGATCTGCAACTGTTGCTGGCGCTGGACTGGGCGGCGGACCTCGAAGGCGCGCAGGGCTCCCGGTCGATGGGGAACGCCTATCGCGCGTCGGCGGTGACGCTGCGAGCCGCCATCCGCCATCGCTACTGGGATGCGGCGCGCGGCCTCTTCGCCGACACGCCGAGGAAACAGGCGTTCTCCCAGCAGACGAACTCACTCGCCGTGCTCGCGCGCGTGGTGGAGGGCACCCAGGCGCGCGCGCTCGTCGATCGCCTGCTCGCGGACAAGTCGCTTACGCAAGGTACGTACTACTTCCGCCACTATCTGCACTCGGCCGTCAACCAGGTCGGCGAAGGCGATCGGTATCTCGGGCTGCTGGACGAATGGGACTCGATGCTCGCGCGCGGTCTGACGACGTGGGCGGAGAAGCCGGAGCCGACCCGCTCCGACGCGCACGCCTGGAGCGCGAGCCCGAACTTCGAGCTGTTCCGCACGGTGCTCGGCATCGATTCGGCGGCACCCGGCTTCTCGCGTGTCGTGATTCGGCCGTATCTCGGCGCGCTGACTCGCGCCTCGGGATCCATTCCGCACCCGAAGGGGGAGATCGCGGTGGCGCTCGTGCGCACGGGCCGCGCCCTTGATGCGGAGGTCACGCTGCCCCCAGGCGTCACCGGCGAGTTCGTGTGGAACGGCGATCGGCGGCCGCTCCCCGCGGGCCGGACGGTGTTGCGCTGGGCGGACAAGTCGCAGAGACAGCGATGACCAGCAAGCGCAAGCGGCTGGCGTGTAAAGCTCGAGCAGAAGAGGACGCCGGAATCCCTATCTGATCGCGGCGATCACCCGTCTGGCGAACTCCCCTTCGTTGCCGGCGTGCCAGCGCCAGACCACGACGAGGTCGTGGTCGGGAGAAATCAGGATCGTGTTGCTGCCGGCGCCGCGTGCGCCGTACACGGTTGCCGGCAGGCCCGGATAGTTCTTTCCGAGCGTGTTGAGCCACCACAAGTACCCGTAGTCCGGCCCGTGCGCGCTCCGCGTGATGGCCGCCTTCACGTAGGCGGGCGGCAGGATCTGCCTGTCGCCCCACGTGCCGCCGCGCAGCCACAGGTAGCCGAAGCGCGCCATGTCCCAGGCGTTGATCCACACGCCGCCGCCCCACCGCGTGCCGCCGCTCACCGAGGCCATCTTCCTTCCGTCGATCGCGACGTAACTGTTGTGGTACGGCACCCACTTCCAAGCGTTCGAGGCGCCAATCGGATCCATGACCTCGTCGCGGAACACTTCGGGTACCGGTTTCCTGAACGCGTGGAGCAACGAGAGCCCGAGGCGGTTGATGCGGACGTCGTTGTACTCGTAATGGGTGCCCGGCTTCTGGAGCTCACGCGGCTTGCGCTCACCATCGCCGAACGCGTCGGCGCCGACGAAGTCATCCTGCTTGCCCCACATGGTGCCTTGCCACTCGGTCTCCTGCTGCAGATGCATCTTCCAGGTGACCTGCGCGTTGCGGGCGGAGTCGTAGCCACCATCCTTGACGGTCGCGCCCACCGGCTCGTCGAGGTTCGCGATCCGGCCGTCCCGCAGCGCAATGCCCGCGACCGTGGACATCATGCTCTTGGCCACCGAGTAGGTGGGATCGACCCACGTTGTGTCGCCGAATTCGGCAACCACATACCCCTTGTAGAGGACGAGGCCGTTGGTCCGGGCGCGCCTGGTCGGGAGGGACCCGAGAAGCGACCCGAACGTCTTCTCCTGGTCGGAGAAGTCGATCGCGCGGTTCGACTCGCGCGACTGGGCGTAGGTGACCGCTTCGGCCAGCTTGACCGGATCGAGGCCGAGCTCCGCCGGGGGCTTCCTTGCCCAGGTTCCAGCCGGGGGGAAGTACTGGCCACTTTGCGCGGCCGGCACCGCAGCCAGGACCATCCACAGGAGGACCGAAACAAAGAAATGCATTTTCCTTCAGAGCCTTTCTGCGGGGACGGAATCTGCCGTAGCATGCCACCGTTCCTGCTTCCAAAGAGCTGTCACGATGTCGAGGGCCCCGGCTTCAAGTAGCCGGGCGCGCGAAAGTATAGGATGACTGAGTCATGAGCTTCAGACGATTACCGATCCTGCTGGCCCTGGTTCTTCTTGTCACCGGGGTGCCGACAGTCGCCACGTTCTACACTGACTGGCTCTGGTTTCAGGAGCTCGGCTACGAGCAGGTGTTCCTGCGGTCCCTGAGCGCCCAGACCCTCGTCACCGCCATCACCGGTTTCGTCGTCTTCGCGCTGCTGGCCGGCAACCTTGTCCTCGCCCTGCGAACCCTCCGTCCGCGTCCGTTCCTGATCGCCACGCCGCAGGGCCCGCAGACGATCGTGATGGACCCGTCGAGCATGCGCCCCCTCGCACTCGGCGCCGTCGGCATCGTCTCGCTCCTCACCGCGCTTCATGCCGGCGGCCAATGGGAAACGTGGCTCTATTTCCTGCACGCGACGCCGTTCGGAAAGGCGGACCCGATTCTCGGGCGCGACATCGGCTTTTATGTGTTTACGCTGCCGCTGCTCGAGATGATCCAGGGCGTCGTGTATTTCGTCGTCGTGGCGATGGCGGCGGTGGCGGTCGCGGCGTACGTGTTCGGCGAAGAGGTCGGACTCGACGCGCGGCGCGGCGTGTTCGTGTCGCGGCGAGCCACGCGACACCTGGGGCTGCTCGCGGCGGGGATGCTGCTCGTGCTGGCGTTCGC
>JANOJK010000545.1:0-6021 GCA_031408165.1 Acidobacteriota bacterium
GACCCCTCGTTCGTGATTCGTGCTGCCCTCGGGGATCTCGACCAACCGCGTGAATCAGGACGCCATTTCCTCGAGAATTTCCTCGCGGGTGAGCACCGTGGCGGATCGCTTCGCTCTCGCGAAGATCCGCTCGACGAGCTCATCGGTCGCGGGGTAGCCATGGCTCTCGAGCCAGAAGACGACGTTGGACTTGCCGGACATGGGGCCGACGTCGATCTGCTGCTTGCGTCCGACCAGGCTCGCCGGGACGCCGGAATAGACCGCGTCCACGAGCGAGATATCGTTCTTCCTGAACGCCTTGATGACCGCCGCCGCGTGGACGCCGGTGGCGGTGCGGAACGCATCGCGGCCGACGACCGGATAGTTGGGAGGAATGGCGACGTCGGTCGCGGCCGACACCACCTCGCAGTACTCGCAGAGCGCCGAGAGGTCCCGCTCGAGGTAACCCATGAGCACGAGGTTCACGAGCAGCAGCTCCATCGGCGTGTTGCCGACGCGCTCGCCGAGGCCGATCGCGGCGCCGTGCAGCCGGGTGGCGCCGGCCTCGAGCGCGGCCAGCGTGTTGATCACCGCGAAGTCGCGGTCGCGGTGCCCGTGCCAGTCGATCCCGATCCCCCCGCCGCAGTCCTCGACGACCGATGCGATGAACCGCACGACCGCGGCCGCGCCGTGCGGCGTGGCGTGACCCACCGTGTCGGCGACGCACACGCGCGTCGCGCCGGCGCGGATGGCCGCGGAGTACAGCGCGCGCAGGGTGTCGGGGTCCGCGCGCGTCGTGTCTTCGGTCACGTACATGACCCGCAGCCCTTCGCCCACCGCAAAGGTCACGGCTTGCTCGGTCAGCTGGAGCAGTTGATCGAGCGTCCAGCCCTCGGCGTACCGGCGCAGCGGGCTCGAGCCGATGAAAGTGCAGCACTCGATCGGCAGCCCGGCGCGCTGCGAAATTTCGGCGATCGGACGGATATCCGCGATGACCGTTCGCGCGGCGCAATTCGCCGCGACCGTCAGCCGCTGGTCCGCGATCTCGCGGGCGAGCCGCTCGACGTCGCGCGCGACGTGCGGCCCCGCGCCCGGCAGGCCGATATTCGCCGTCTGGATCCCGAGGCGATCGATGAGGTGCAGAATGCGGAGCTTCTCCTCGATGGTCGGGCACCGTACCGACGGCGACTGCAGCCCGTCGCGCAGCGTTTCATCGTCCAGCAGGACCGTGCGCGGCTTCGGGGTGTCAGTGCGGTTCCAGTCGTGAATCAGAGGGTGCATATCGTTCCGAAGATCGAGGACCGATGGTCGAGGACCGATCAGCGCATGATGTGTGCGCGGTAGGTCCGCATGGTCACCACGCCTGCGAGGAGGACGCCGAAGGCCCACGCCGTCGAAAAGGCGAGCGCATCGACGAGGCCGCGGTGAAGATACGACCGCATGTCCACCCCGCGCCCGGCGGCGTCGGCCAGGGTGGCCTGCAGCAGGTAGCCGCGCACCGTGTCGTGCATGCGCATGTCGTAGATACCGTTCCACACGACGAACGCCAGCGCGAACCACAGGATCAGGAGACGTCGTTCGGTACGCGTCAACGTCGAGCTGGCTGTCACGACCTGCGGCTCACCACGAGATCACCAAGGTCTGTGGACCGCCTCAACCTGTTTGAGGTCCATAGCGGAGTACCAGCGCCGTGATGTCGTCGCTCTGCGGCGCGCCCTTCGTGAACACGCGCACGTCAGCAAAAATCGACTTCAGCAGATCGGCGGGCGCGAGGCTCGTCTCGCGATCGACGACCGCCAGGATCCGCTCCTCGCCGTACTCGTCCCCGTTTGCCGCCATCGCCTCCGAGACCCCGTCACTGAAAACGATCAGCCAGTCGCCAGGCGAGAGGACCACGGTTTCTTCCTGGAACACCGCGTGCTCGAAGAGGCCGACGATCGGCCCGCCGACCTCGAGGCGCCGCACACCCCCCTTGCCCACCACGAGCGGCGGGTTGTGCCCCGCGTTGCAGTAGGTCAGCCGGCCGTCCGGCTCCAGCGCGCCGTACATGAGCGTCACGAAGCGCGATTCGATCCCGCGCTTGTAGAGTGCCAGGTTCACGCGCGCGATTGTCTGGCACGGCGTGTCGCTGGCCGCCGCCTGCGCGGCGAAGATGCCCTGCATCATCGCGCTCAGGAGGGCGGCGGGCGGCCCCTTCCCGGCGACGTCGCCCAGCGCGAACCCGAACGCGCCGGTCGGCAGGTCGACGTAATCGTAGAAATCTCCACCGATCGATCGGCAGGGGATCGAGGAGGCGGAGGTGCGGAAAAACGCCCCGGAGTGACCGGCCCTGGGCAGGAGCGCCTGCTGGATCTCGGCCGCGATCCGCATCTCCTGCTCCATCTTCGCCTTTTCCATCGTTTCGCGATAGAGGCGCGCGTTTTCGATCGCGACCGCGGCTTCCGTGGCCAGCGTCTCGAGCGCGCCGCGCGTCGATCCCGACAGGAACGAGCCCTTCTCCCGGCTGTCGAGATACAACACGCCGATCCGCCGCTCGCCGGCGACCGCATCGTCCTGCCGATCGACATACCGCACCAGTTTCAGCGGCACGCACTGGACGTTCCTGATGCCGAGCGCCACGGTGCCCATGTGCACGTTGGCGAGCTCCCCGTCGAGGAGATCCGCGAGAATCTTCGGGTCGCCCGTGCGGAACACTTCCTCGGGAATCTTGCGGCTCGTGGCGAAGCTCGTGCCGGGCAGCGACTGCTGCCGCCGCCCCCGCGCGAGCTTGAACTCCAGCTCGTTGTCCGCGGTCGCGAGCATGATGAAGCCGCGCTCAGCGCCAGTGACCTCGATCGCCGAATCCAGCACCAGCGCCAGCACGTCGTCCAGCACGCGGCCGCTGCCGAGCGCGCGAAGGCCGTCGAGGAGCGCGGCGATCTGGCGGAGATCCCCGATCGCGGTGGTGGTCGCCTTGTCCTGCGTCGGGCCGGTGTCGGCGAGGAGGAAGACCAGTTCGGCGCCGCCGGACCGGCCGAGCCGGATGCGATCGCCGTGGACGAGGGGGCGGTCGCCGGTGATGGGATCGTCGTTGACGTAGGTGCCGTAGCGCGACTGCTTGTCGCGCACCACGAACCCTGCGCCCGCCGTCGCGATCTCCGCGTGATCGCGCGAAACCTCGCTGCCCGCCAGCCGCAGATCATTCGTCTCGCGCCGGCCAATGCCGAACGCGTCCTTTCCGATCGGCACGATCCTCCGTCCGAGGGCGTCGGTAACCTCCAACCGTGCATCTGGCACAGCCGGAAGTCTATCAAACGGAAGGCACAGGGCAGAAGGCAGAAGGCAGGGGCAACGGCACTCGCCGCGCTATCGCCGACGGCTGATCCTGACCACGAGGAGGACGATGGCGACGCCGATGGCGACGGCCGCGGCGAGGCCGTAGCCCTTGTCGGGCGGCAGCACGGTCTGGCCGGCCTGCCCGAGAAACAAGCCAAGCAGCACCAGCAGGACCAGGGCCACGAGCGGAAGCGCCCGGCCCCGGCGGGAGCGAACCGCGGCGGGCCGCCGCACCGGGTCGCTCGTCCCCGTCCCGCACCGGTAGCAGACGATGGCTTTGTCGGCGATCTCAGTGCCGCAGTTACGACAAATCATGGCGACCGATCATATGGCAGGTCCGTCCATGAATAGGCCTTCCCGTCACGATCTCCCCACAGAGACCACCAGGATTACAAGGATCACGACCCTCGTGAATGAGCCGTGCCCTGCCTCAGGCGGCAGCGTCCCTCCGCCGGAACAGCGGCCGCACGGCCGCCATCAGAATCAGCACCAGTCCGAAGGTGACGACGATGGTCGCGCCGGTAGGCAGATCGAGTTGCAGCGAGAGCCACACGCCCAATGCCGAGACCACGGTCCCCATCGTCCAGCCAATCGCCAGCCGCGGCCCGATGTTCTCGGCGTACAGCATGGCGCCGACGGAGGGGACGATGAGGTAGCAGAACACGAGCAGGACGCCGGCGATCGCCACCGAGGAGGTCACGACGAACCCGAACGAGGCGTAGAACAGGAAGTCCCAGAACCGGTAGTTCAGCCCCGTGGCCTCCGGGTTGTGATGGCTCTTCGAGATGGTGAGGAACTGCTTCCGGAAGACGAAGTGGAACACGCCGATGGCGCCATACAGGAACGCGGTCCTGATGACTTCGTCCCAGGACACCGCCAGGATGTTGCCCACCAGCATGTCCTTGAGGTGCTCGGACTCCGAGGTGGACTTGCTCATGGCGAGGATGGCCGCGGCGGACGCGACCGCGTAACAGATGCCGATGATGGCTTCCTGCGGAATCCTCGCGCGCTTCACGCGGATCATCGAGAAGATGAACGCACCCATGAATGTGAACGCGAGGCTCACCCAGTACACCTGCGGTGAATGGGGATCGCCGCCGGAGAACGGCATGAGCAGGGCGATGGTCGCGCCGAGTGCCGCGATCTGCGCGAGCGAGAGGTCCACGAAGATGACCCCGCGCTCCACGACATGCACGCCCAGATAGGCGTGAATGCCGGTCAGAATCAGGCTCGCCGCGAACGGCGCGGCGAGGAACTCGACGATCGTCATGTCCATGCCGCTATTTCGCCCCGGTCGCCTTGATGGCTTCCACCAGGAGGGCGACGTCGGTGTCGAACAGCTTGAAATAGTCGCCGGCCTGCGGCACGCCGCCGACCGATGGCGGCATCACCAGCACCCTCCCGCCGGTCTTCGACGCGATCGAGTTCGGCGTCTTGGAATCGAAGTAGGGCTCGACCATGATGATCTTCACATTCTGCGCTTTCATGGCGTTGATGACATCGAGCGTGTGCTGGGGCGTCGGCGGGATGCCCGGCTTCGGTTCGACGAACCCGATCACCTCGAGCCCGAACGCATCGGCGAAATTCGTCCACGACCGGTGGTAGGTCACGACCTTCACCCCTTTGTATGGCGCCAGCTGCTCCTTCCACCGCTGCTGCGCAGCGGTCAGGCGCCGCTCGAAGTCCGTCTCGCGCTGCGCGTAGTACGCCGCGTTGGCCCCGTCCATCCGCGTCAGCTTGTCCCGGATGGTCTTGGCGATGCGGCGTCCGTTCTCGGGATCCAGCCAATAGTGCGGGTTGCCCGACGGGTGCACGTCGCCCATCGCGCGCGTAATGGCGCCCGTCGGGAGGTCGAGAATCTTCACGTTCTGCGAGGCGTCGAGGTAGCCTTCGGCGCCCGGCTGGATCCGCGCGTTGCGGCTCTGCGTAATGAGCGGCGGCAGCCAGGCGAGCTCCAGTTCGCGTCCGATGACGACCAGCAGCTGGGCTTTGTTCAAGAGGAGAACGAAGCTCGGCTTGGCTTCGACGAAATGCGGATCCTGATATCCCTTCGCGAGCGACCTGACCTCGACCTTGTCGCCGCCCACTTCCTGGACAATGGACGCGAGATCCGAGGTGGTGGTCACGACTTTCAGCGCAGCGGTGGCCGGCGCGGTTCCGATCGCAACGAGTGCGGCAATGGCCGCGGCATAGGCAAATGGCTTCATGGCAGCACCCTAGAAAATGTGCGCGCCGTGCGCGCCGATGGAGAACAGGAACTGGAACAGGACCTCGTTGGCCTTCACCCCTTCGCCATAGGCGGTGCGGCGGTACTGTCCGCGAATCTGGCTGAACTCGCTCGGCCAGTAGGTCAGGAGCAGCGAGCCGCTCCTGTCACGCAGCGATGTGTCGAGGGCGCGATCGGAAAAGTCGTAGCGCGCGCCGGCGAACCACCGGCGCGCGAACTGGTACTCCCCGCTGGCATACGCTCCGAAGGCGCGGGCGTCGCCGGCCTGCTGGTCGCGGCGGCTCCAGAACAACTCCGTCCGGCCGATGAACCGTCTGTAACTCACGCGCCGCAGTGGACGGTAGCGGAACGTCCCGTCCACGCCGAACACGCGTGTTCTGGAATCAGGGCCCGCGTCGTTGTGTCCGTACGCGAACGACGTCCCGATGTCGAGATTCGTCGCCTCGGTGACATCCCGGTAGCCGCGCAGCCGCCCGACATACGTCAGATCGCTTCGCTTG
>JANOJK010000593.1:0-2295 GCA_031408165.1 Acidobacteriota bacterium
CGGCATGCACTGCTGGCACGCGATCTGGCTCGATCCGCACAACAAGAAGCGGTTCTGGATCGGCAGCGACGGCGGCGTCGCGCTGACCCATGACGATGGCGAGACCTACCTGCGGTTCGAGAACATCAACGTCACGCAGTACTACGGCGTCGCGGCCGACATGCGCGACCCCTACTGGCTCTGCGGCGGCCTGCAGGACGCCGGCAGCTCGTGCGGCCCCTCGGCGACCCGCGCGACCGCGATCTATACGAGCGACTGGGTCAACACGAGCGGAGGCGACGGCTATCACGCCGCGATGGATCCGACAGACCATCGCACCGTGTACACCGAATCGCAGCCCGGGACCAGCGGCGGGAACGTCACGCGGACCGACATGCTGACCCGGCAGTCACAGTCGATCCGCCCGCGCAAAGGCGTGAACATCGTGAACTACGACGACTACATCACCCCCGACATCGAGAAGCGCCAGAAGGAGCGCAACTGGGGCGAGGCGCCTCCTCCGCCTCCGCCGGGACAGCGCGGTGGCGGGCGCGGCGGCTTAGGTGGCGGCGGCGGCGGCGGGCGCGGCGCGACGATGGGCGCGTTCCGCTGGAACTGGAGCACACCGTTCGTCCTGTCGGAGTTCAACCCGCGGACGCTCTATCTCGGCGCGAACCATCTGTTCAAGAGCACGGATCGCGGCGACAACTGGCGCATCGTCAGCCCGGACCTGACCAGAAACGACACCGAGCGGACCCTGCGCAAGTCGGGTGGGCTCACGCCGGATGAAGACCCCGGCGGCGGCGCGGAATTCTACGGCACGATCGTCACCGTCATGGAATCGCCGATGACCCAGGGAGAGATCTGGGTCGGCACCGACGACGGTAACGTGCAGATCTCGCGAAACGACGGAGCGACGTGGGAGGAAGTCGGGAAGAACCTCCCGGGTCTTCCCTCGAAGGACCTGTACATCAGCCGCGTCGAGCCGTCGCACCACGCGCGCGGCACGGGGTACGTGTCGGTGGACGGGCACGAAGCGGCGCACTTCAAGCCCTACGTGTTCAAGACGACCGACTTCGGCAAGACGTGGACGAGCATCAGCGGCAACCTGCCCGAGATGGGGCCGGTCTACGTGGTGAAGGAGGACCTGAAGAACCCGAACCTGCTCTTCGTGGGGACGGAGTTCGCGGTGTTCTATTCGCTCGACGGCGGGAAGAAGTGGGCGAAGTTGAACAACAACATGCCGACGGTCGCCGTCCACGACCTGATGATCCATCCGCGTGACCACGACCTGATTGCCGCGACCCACGGCCGCGGGCTCTGGATCTTGGATGACATCACGCCGCTTCAGCAGTTGTCCGAGAAGGTGACGTCCGCGGAGGCGCACCTGTTCGAGAACCGCCCGGCGACGCAGTGGCTGCGCATGCAGCCGCACGGCACGGGTGGCACACTGGGGTTCCGGGGGGAGAATCCGACGCGCAACGCGGTCATCAACTATTACCTGGGCGCCGCGGCCACCGGTCCGGTGAAATTCGAGATCACGGACGTGGCCGGTCAGAACAAGCGGACGCTCACGGTTCCCGCGAAGGCGGGCGTCAATCGGCTCGAATGGCCAATGACGTTCGATCCGTCCCCTGAGCAGGCGGCCGCGTTCGCCGAGCAGCAGGCGGCTGCCCAGCAGGCGGGCCGTGCGGGTGGCGGTGGTGGAGGAGGAGGCGGCGGCGGCCGCGGCGGACGCGGCGGCGCCCTGCAGGGAGACCCCGCGCCTCCGGGCGAATACCGCGTGACGATGACGGCGAACGGGAAGACCTACACGTCGAGGCTGACGGTCCGCCAGGATCCGATCCTCGCCGGCACGCAGTAGCCTGCTACCGTAACGGGCGGAGAGCGGTGCCGTCTGCACTCACGGTGCAGACGATCGCCGCTCTCCCGTTCATGCCGTCCGGCAGGTGCACGAAGGCGATCGTCGATCCATCAGGCGACCAGCGCGGATCCACCGCGTCGCCGCGCTCCACGTTCATCAACTTCTTCTGATCGCTCCCGTCGGCGTTCATCGTGAAGATTTCGGTGCGGCCGTGGCGCCAGCTCATGAACGCGAGCTTCCGTCCATCGGGGGACCAGGAGGGGTACATGCCGTTGGCGGGATCGGTCGTCAGTCTGCGCGGCTCGCCGCCGGACGAGGGCATCGTGTGGACGTCGCGGCCGATGTGGACGGCGAGGGTCTTGCCGTCCGGCGAGAGGACGGGGAACCACGCCGTCCCGGTGCGCGTGAGGCGCGTGGCGGGGGCGGCCGGGTCCGGCGCGGCCTCGTAGGCG
>JANOJK010000608.1:0-8189 GCA_031408165.1 Acidobacteriota bacterium
TTTCTTTCGACTGCGGTCGTCAGGATCTTGTCGCACGGCACCATCACGCCGAGGTCGATCACCTCGTAGTTGTTGCAGCCGAGCACCACGCCGACGATGTTCTTGCCGATGTCGTGGACATCGCCCTTCACCGTCGCCATCAGCACGCGCCCGTTGCCGCGCCCGACGATCCCCGCCTGACGCTTCTCCTCTTCCATGAACGGCGTGAGATACGCGACCGCCTTCTTCATCGCGCGCGCGCTCTTCACGACCTGCGGCAGGAACATCTTCCCCGAGCCGAACAGGTCCCCGACGATCTTCATCCCGTCCATCAGCGGCCCTTCGATGATGTCGAGCGGATGCTCGTACTTCTGACGGGCCTCCTCGGTGTCCTGATCGATGAACTCGACCGAGCCGTGCACGAGCGCGAACGACAGCCGCTCTTCCACGGTTCCGCTACGCCAGGCGAGGTCGGCCTGGCGTTCTCTGACGGTCCCCTTGACGGTCTCGGCGAACTGCACGAGACGGTCCGTGGCATCGGGTCGCCGGTTGAAGATCACGTCCTCGACGTGCTCGAGCAGTTCCTTCGGGATGTCCTCGTAGACGACCAGCTGCCCGGCGTTGACGATCCCCATGTCCATGCCGGCCTTGATGGCGTGGAACAGGAACGCCGAGTGCATCGCCTCGCGGACGATGTCGTTGCCGCGGAAGGAGAACGACAGGTTGCTGACGCCGCCGCTGATCTTGACGCCGGGGCACGTCGCCTTGATGATGCGCGTCGCCTCGATGTAGTTGACCGCGTACGCGTTGTGCTCCTCGAGGCCGGTGGCGATCGCCAGGATGTTCGGATCGAAGATGATGTCGGACGGGTCGAAGCCGGCCTGCCCGGTCAGGAGCGTGTAGGCGCGCTGGCAGATCGACACCTTGCGCTCGACGGTGTCGGCCTGGCCGGTCTCGTCGAACGCCATGACCACGACCGCGGCACCGTAGTGCTGGATCTTGCGCGCCTTGTCGAGGAAGTCCGCTTCCCCTTCCTTCAGGCTGATCGAGTTGACGACCCCCTTGCCCTGCACGCACTTCAAGCCCGCTTCGAGGACGGTCCACTTCGAGCTGTCGATCATGATCGGCACGCGCGCGATCTCGGGCTCCGTGGCGATGTAGTTCAGGAACGTCGTCATCACCTGCTCGGAATCGAGCATGCCTTCGTCGACGTTGACGTCGATGATGTTCGCGCCGCCGCGCACCTGGTCGAGCGCGACCGTTGCCGCCTCGCTGTAGTTCCCCGCCTTGATCAGGCGCGAGAACCTCGCCGAGCCGGTGACGTTGGTGCGCTCGCCGATCATCTGAAAGTTGGAATCGGGACGGATGGTCAGTGGCTCCAGACCGGACAGTTGGGTGAAATGGCCATCCGAGGCTGGAGGTTGGAGGTTGGAGGTTGGAGGTTGGAGGTCGGAGGTTGGGGGTTGGAGGTTGGAGGTTGGAGGTTGGGGGTTCGACACGGGCCTCGGTGGAATACCCGTAACCGCCCGCGCGATTGCGCCAATGTGATCCGGCGTCGTCCCGCAGCAGCCGCCGACGATGTTCACGAAACCGCTGATGGCGAAGTCCTGCACCAGCTCGCTCGTTTCCTCCGGCAGCTCGTCGTACTGGCCGAAGGCGTTGGGCAGGCCGGCGTTGGGGTAGCTGGTGACGTAGCACTCGGCGATGCGCGCGAGGTCGGCGAGGTACGGACGCATGTCGCGCGCGCCGAGCGCGCAGTTGATCCCTATGCTGAACGGGCGCGCGTGGTGCACCGATGTGTAGAAGGCCTCGAGCGTCTGGCCGGAGAGCGTGCGGCCGCTCTTGTCGGTGATCGTGAACGAGATCATGAGCGGGAGGCGGACGCCCTTTTCCGCGAACACGTTCTCGATCGCGACGATCCCCGCCTTCGCGTTCAGCGTGTCGAAGATCGTCTCCAGCAGGATCAGGTCCGCGCCGCCGTCGACGAGGCCTCGCACCTGCTCTTCGTAGGCGAGGCGGAGCTCGTCGAACGTCATCGCGCGGAACGCGGGGTTGTTGACCTGCGGCGAGATGGAGAGGGTGCGGTTGGTGGGGCCGATCGAGCCGGCGACGAAGCGCGGGCGATCCGGCGTCTTCGCGGTCCACTCGGCCGCCGCCGACTTCGCAATCCGCGCCCCCTCGACGTTCAGCTCGTAGGCGACGTGCTCGAGCAGGTAGTCCGCCTGCGCGACGGTCGTGCTGCTGAAGGTGTTGGTCTCGATGATGTCCGCCCCGGCGGCGAGGTACTGGCCGTGGATCTCGCGGATCACGTCCGGGCGCGTGAGGATGAGCAGGTCGTTGTTGCCCTGCAGGTCTTTCGCGTGGTTCTTGAACCGCTCGCCGCGGAAGTCCGCCTCGGTGAGCTTGTAGCGCTGGATCATCGTCCCCATCGCGCCGTCGAGGATGAGGATTCTCGATGCGAGCGCGCGTTCCAGGGCGCGCGCGGTTGGAGGTTGGAGGTTGGAGGTCGGAGGTCGGAGGCTATCGGGCATCTTGTGAGCTCTTCGTAGTCTTTGAAATCTTAGTGACCTTAGTGATCTTCGAGCCTGAGCGGTGGGCCGTCTTGACCCCACTGGCGATCAACACCGTAAATGGGTCGCGCGCGCGGCGGGCGCCGACAGTGACCTTGACGCCGGTCAAGCCGGCGCGTTCCAGGAGTCGCTTCAGTTCAGCCTCGTCAAACCCGAGCCACGTGTCGCCGAGACGCTCGCGGACCCAGTGTTCCTGGTGGCCGCGCAGCTCGAGCAGCAGCACGCGGCCGCCGGGCTTCACGATGCGCGCGGCTTCCGACAGCGCCGTTTCGGGGGACGCGGCGTGGTGCAGCGCCTGCGACAGCAGGGCGACGTCGACGGTCGCGTCCCGGAGCGGCAGCGCCTCGAGCTCGCCGCGCTTCCAGTCGATGTTGGTCACGCCGCGGCGCTTCGCGCTCTGGCGCGCCCTGTCGAGGACCGCCTCCGAGCGGTCGACCGCAATCACCCGCTTCGCAAAGCGGCTCGCTTCAATCGTCAGGTATCCCTCGCCGCACCCGAGATCCGCCACCACCACCGGCGGCAGCAGATGGCCCAGCGCGCGCGCCCACGCGGCCCAGCTGCGGCCGGGGACGATCTGGCCGCGCTCTCCGTCCGCGCCGTGCTCGTCGAAGTTCTCCTTTCTTACCCGGCGGACTTCCTCGAGGCGCGCCGCGTCGGCCCGCCCGTCGGGGGATTCGCCCGCGGTGTCGAAGTGGGATTGCAGGAGCGGCCAGACCGGGCCAAATCCGTTCTCCCCTCCCTTGAGGCCGGGCGCGAGGCGGAAATACGTGAACCCCGAGTCGCGGCGCTCTTCCACGAGCCCGGCATCCTTCAACAGACCCAGGTGCCGCGACACACCGGACTGCGCAATCCCGAGAATCGACGTCAGTTCGGTGACGTTGAGCCGTTCGGCGTCGAGCAGTCGCAGGATGCGCAGCCGCGCCTCGTCGCCCAGGAGCCGGAAGAGTGCGGCTGGGCCTTGCGTCATATCTATAAATCTACATGTAGTGATGCTATCTGTCCAGCGCCCGGCCGCGAGCAATCTGTGGCCTGGGGCCAGAAGGCGCCGGCCATCGCGGTTCCAGCGCGAGCGATCGGCTATAATTTTGCCTTCGGTCACACCGGTCAGGCGCTTTGTTTTCTACAGGATCCAGATGATGAAGTCCCCGCGGATATTCGCGGCCGCCATTGCTGTCGTCATGTTCACGACGGCGCCGCGCGCCCAGCCCTTCGACCCGCTCAGGGCCGCCCCGAGCGCCGTCGAGGGGCTGCTCCCGCAGGGCACTCCGGCACCGGCGCCGCTGCAGCAGGGCATCACTCAGGCACAGAGCGAGGAAATGCTCCGCGAGCTGCGCGCGATTCGCATGCTGCTCGAAAAGCTGTCGACGCCGCAGGCGCGGCCGCCCGCGCCGCAGCCCGCGACGGGAAGGGTCACGAACCTGAAGGGCTACGCGCTCGGGCGCCCCGACGCACCGCTCACGATGGTGGAGTACACCGATCTGCAGTGCCCGTTCTGCCGCCAGTTCGTGATGACGTCGTTCGACGAGATCAAGAAGAACTGGATCGACACCGGCAAGCTGCGTTACCTCAGCCGCGACTTTCCGCTCGACTTCCACGCGCAGGCGATGCCCGCCGCGCGCGCTGCGCGCTGCGCCGGCGAACAGGGCAAGTTCTGGGAGATGCGCCTCGGCCTGATGCGGAACGCCCACCTCCTCTCGGCCGACTACATCACCAGGACGGCCGGCGATCTGAAGCTCGAGTCGAAGGCGTACGCGGCCTGCGTCGCGTCGCCCAAGTACGATGCCGAGAATGCGCCCGAGACGGCGGAAGGGGCGAAGCTCGGCATCAACGGAACCCCCACGTTCATCATCGGACGCACAACCGCGACCGCGGTCGAGGGCCCGATGCTGGTCGGCGCGCTTCCCTACGCGCAGTTCGACGCCAAGCTGAAGGATCTGCTGGCGGCAGCCGGAAAGTAGAGGGGTCCGCGCAACCCCTCGATGCTCCCGCAGAGGTCCAGGCTCCCCCAGTCATGCCGGAAAACCGGCTCTCGCGCCGCCGGTGACGTCGGCAACTCGTCGGTGCGCGCCGACGCTTCCGCTAACCCGTTGACTTCAGACAGCTTAGGATCCGGCCTGCACGGAATGCCGATTGCTCTACCTAAGTAGTGGCATGGTTGATCCGGCCCAGGCGCTCGAGGTGGACGAGCCTGAGCGCAAAGCTCACGGCGATTATCACGATCGCCGCGGCGGTGGGCAGCTGCGCCCTTCTCTGGTTCGTCCTCGGCGCGCAGCGCCGGCTGCTGATGGATGAAACCGTCCACAACGCCGCGTTTCTCAGCGACACGCTCCTGAGCAGTCTGGAGCGGCACATGTTCCGCAACGAGCGGACGGAGCTGCTGGCGGCGCTCAGGATGGTCGCCTCACAGCCGCTGATAAGCGAGCTGCGGCTGTTCGACGGCGCCGGACTGACCCACTTCTCGATGGACAGCCGCGAGGTCGGTCACGTGGTGGCGAGGGACAGCCGGACGTGCGCCGTGTGTCATCAGCCGGGCCAGGTTTCCGGCTCGCTGAGCATCGCCGAACGGAGCCGGGTCGTCCAGATCGCGGCGGGCAAACGGATGCTGGCGACGGTCACGCCGATCTACAACCGCCCGGCGTGTGCCAACGCCAGTTGCCACGCGCATCCGGCGGACCGTCGCGTGCTCGGAGTCCTGGAGGTCGGGGGGTCGCTGTCGCAGGTGGACGCGACGCTCGCCTCCCTTCAGTGGCGGACGGCGAGCATCGCGCTCATCACCATCCTCGGTCTCGGCCTTCTGTCGATTGTGTTCACGCACCGGACCGTCGTCGGTCCGATCGGGCAGCTTGCCGACGGTGTGCAGCGCGTGGCGGCAGGCGATTTCCGCGACCCGGTCCCCGTCAGCGGCTCGGGCGAGATTGCCGACCTGGTGCAGGCGTTCAACGCGATGGGAACCGCGCTGGGGGACGCCCGTCAGCAGCGGGACGCGCTCCTCGACAGCCTCGAGCAGCAGGTCCAGGAGCGGACGGCCGCCCTGGAACAGACACAGGACCGGCTGGTGCAAACGGAGAAGCTGTCGTCGCTCGGCCACCTCGCCGCGTCAATCGCGCACGAAATCAACAACCCGCTGACCGGCATTCTCACCTATGCCAAGCTGACCATCCACACGCTCGAGCACGGGACGCCCGACGAACCCACCCGCGGCAAGCTCGTGAGCCATTTGAAACTCGTCGAGCGTGAGACGCGGCGGTGCACGGCGATCGTGACCAACCTGCTCGACTTCGCGCGCGAGCGGCCGCTGAAGGTCACCGCCGTCGACGTGAACGCTGCGATGATCGAGGCGCTCTTCCTGATCGACAACCAGGTGGCGCTGAAGAACATTCGCCGGGAGTCGGACCTCCATCCCGTGCCGACGATGCACGCGGATTTCGGGCAGATCAGGCAGGCGCTGGCCAATATCCTGATCAACGCCTGCGACGCGATGCCGCACGGCGGAACGCTGTGGGTGACCTCCGACGCGCCGGACGCGGACCACATCCTGATCACGGTGCAGGACACAGGGGCTGGCGTTGCGGCCGAACACATGCCAAAGCTGATGGATCCGTTCTTCACGACGCGAGAAGGGGGCACCGGTCTCGGCCTGTCGGTCGTCTTCGGGATTGTGAAGCGCCATCACGGCACGGTGACCTTCGACAGCCAGGTAGGCGTGGGGACGACGGTCCGCATCCTGCTGCCCCGGGCGGGCGCGGACGCCGCGGCGGCACCCGACGGCCAGCGCGTCGAGCACGCATGAGCCGACATGATTTACGTCACGTGGATTGGCGAAGGCGCGCAGCCGGCGCCCCTCATGGCGGCGGGTGTCGGCGAACTGGGCCGCGATCTCGAACACGCGGCGACGGTGTGGCCGGCGCCCGGCCGGCCGGAGGGCTCGCTGGACCCGCAGCGTCAGCAGCACTCGTCGCGCGTGCTGCTCGCATGGCTGCTCGAACGGCTGCCGGACCCGGCGGCCAGAGTGATCGGCATCACGGACGTGGATCTGTTCATTCCCGTGTTGACGTTCGTGTTCGGCGAGGCGCAGCTCGGCGGACACGCGGCGGTGGTGTCGACGGCGCGCCTGCGCGACACGGTGCCGGAATCCGTGCTGCGCGCGCGGCTGCTCAAGGAGACGGTGCACGAGCTGGGACACACGTTCGGTCTCCTGCACTGCGCATCGCCCGTCTGCGTCATGGCGCGATCGCCGACGATCTTCGGGGTCGATGTCAAGTCCTCCCGGCTGTGTCGCGACTGTCGTCTTCGGCTCCGTGAACGGATGAAGGAATCTGCTTATGTCGAAAGCCACTCCAAGAATTCTGATCGTGGATGACGAAGAAATCGTGCGCGAGTCGCTCTGCGGCTGGCTCGAAAAGGACGGCTATGTCGTCGAAACCGCGGCCGACGGGGTCACCGCCGTCGAGAAGATCCGGCAGGCCGCCTGGACCCTCATGCTGGTCGATCTCAAGATGCCGGGCATGGACGGCCTGCAGGTGCTCGACGCCGCCCGCAAGCTCCGGCCATCGATGTCCGTGTTCATGATCACGGCTTATGCGACCGTCGAGACCGCCGTCAGGGCGATCAAGCTCGGAGCCTGCGATTACATCGTCAAGCCGTTCGATCCCGACGAGCTGAGCCTCATCGTCCAGAAGATCGTCAGCCAGCAGGCGATGGCGCACGAGAACGCGATGCTGCGCAAGGCGCTCCGGCACGACGTCCGCTTCCACGACCTGGTGAGCCGCAGCCCCGCGATGCACGCGGTGCTGCAACTGGCGAGTTCGGCGGCGCAGACCGCGTCAACGCTGCTCGTCCTCGGCGAGAGCGGCACGGGCAAGGAGTTGCTCGCGCGCGCCATCCACGCGGAGAGCCCGCGGCATGCGGGTCCCTTCGTGGCGATCTCCTGCGCGGCGCTTCCCGACACGCTGCTCGAGTCGGAGTTGTTCGGCCACGAGCGCGGCGCGTTCACCGGAGCGACCGCGCGGCGCAAGGGCACGTTCGAGACGGCCAACGGCGGCACGCTCTTCCTCGACGAGATTGGCGACATCAGCCCGAAATTGCAGCTCGATCTGCTGCGTGTGCTCGAGGAGCGGCGCTTCTGCCGCGTCGGCGGCTCGGAGCCGGTCGACGTGGACGTGCGGATCATCGCGGCGACCAATCGCGATCTCGAGAAGGCCGTCAAGGCCGGCGACTTCCGCGAGGATCTGTTCTACCGCCTGCACGTGATTCCCATCACGCTGCCGCCGCTTCGCGCGCGGCTCGAGGACATCCCGGTGCTGGTGGACGATCTGCTCGAGCAGCTGTCGATCGAGCTGAAGCGTCCGGTCGACGGCATCTCGCGCGACGGGACGGCGCTGCTGATGTCGTACGCGTTCCCGGGCAACATCCGCGAGCTGCGCAACATCCTCGAGCGCGCGCTCGTGGTCGCCTCCGGACCCATCGTCCAGGCGGCCGATCTCCACCTGGCGGCGGCGCATCCCCGCCTCGACGACACGCTCGAGGCGATCGAGCGGCAGCACATCGTGCGAGTCGTGGAGCAGACCGGCGGCAACATCTCTCAAGCCGCCCGCATCCTGGACATCGACCGGGTCACGCTCTACAGCAAGCTGCGGAAGT
>JANOJK010000636.1:0-2752 GCA_031408165.1 Acidobacteriota bacterium
AGGACCCAGACGCGATTGAGATCCTCGCGCGCCATGAGCAGCTCCTCTTTCCTGGTGCCGCTCTTCTGCATGTCGATCGACGGGAAGACGCGCTTGTCGGAGAGTTTCCGGTCGAGATGGATCTCCATGTTGCCGGTGCCCTTGAACTCCTCGAAGATCACGTCGTCCATGCGCGAGCCCGTGTCGATGAGCGCGGTGGCGATGATCGTCAGCGAGCCTCCCTCCTCGACTTTGCGCGCGGCGCCGAAGAAGCGCTTCGGCTTCTGGAGCGCGTTCGAGTCGAGCCCGCCCGACAGGACCTTGCCCGACGATGGGATGACGGCGTTGTAGGCGCGCGCCAGGCGCGTGATCGAGTCGAGCAGGATGAGGACGTCCTTCTTGTGCTCGACGAGGCGCTTGGCCTTCTCGATCACCATCTCGGCCACCTGCACGTGCCGCTGCGCCGGCTCGTCGAACGTCGAGGCGATGACCTCGCCGCTGACCGACCGCTGCATGTCGGTGACTTCTTCAGGCCGCTCGTCGATGAGCAGCACGATCAGGTAGACCTCGGGGTGGTTCTTCGCGACGGACTGCGCGATGCTCTGGAGCAGCATCGTCTTGCCGGTCCGCGGCGGCGCGACGATGACGCCGCGCTGACCGCGGCCGATGGGGGTCATGAGGTCCATCACGCGGCCCGACAGGTTCTCGGGGCCGGTTTCGAGCAGGAACCGTTCCTGCGGATACAGCGGCGTGAGGTTCTCGAAGAACAATTTGTCGCGCGCCTGATCCGGCGCCTCGAAATTGACCGCCTCGACCTTGATGAGCGCGAAGTAGCGCTCCCCCTCCTTCGGCGAGCGGATCTGCCCCGACACCGTGTCCCCCGTCTGCAGGTCGAACTTCCGGATCTGCGACGGCGACACGTAGATGTCGTCGGGCCCGGGCAGGTAGTTGTAGTCGGGGGCGCGCAGGAAGCCGAACCCGTCGGGCAGCACCTCGAGCACCCCCTCGGAGAAGATGAAGCCGCTCTTTTCGGTCTGCGCCTTCAGGATCTGGAAGATCAGGTCCTGCTTGCGCATGCCGGTCGCGCCGGGGACGACGAGGTCCTTCGCGATGGTCGTGAGATCCTGGATGCTTTTGTCCTTGAGGTCGGTGATGTTCAGCCGCGGCATCGGAGGCTGCGACGGCGGAGCCGGCGGCTGCGGGGCGCCCGGCGCGGACGCGGCCGGTGCCTGGGGCGCAGCGACTGCCTGGGGCGCAGCGGCTGCCTGGGGCGCGGCGGCTGCCTGCGGCGCGGCGGCTGTCTGCGGCGCGGCCGGCGGAGGCCCGTCGGGCTGCGCATCGGGTTGTGGCATGCGCGCGGCGGACTCGGCAACGTTACCGTCGGTCGGCTGCGGCTCTCGCGACTGCGGCGAGGCAGGCGCCTTACGTCGTGGATGTGGCATGGGGAGTTCTAACGGTTGACTCGTGATTGGCAGGTCTGGGGAGTATAGAAACTCGCCGGGCCGCGTGTCAAATAGTGCCGCCGGACACGTGCCGGGCTTCGGGCAACGACCCGGGTGGAGGGCCGGGACCTGGCATCGGGGCCGGAAGTGGGGTTCAGATTGTCCTGAGACGCCGCGTGCCTGGCAGAAACGGACTGGCGGCAATCTGGCCGTCGAACTGGCGGCTCCAGCGGCCCGGGATGGCCGTCCCGCACTCGGGACAGGCGCCGGACGCGGACACGCGATAGGTGCGCACCAGGTATCCGTGGCGCTCCACGAGCAGCGCCGCACAGTGATGACAGCGCGTGTTCTCGAGGTCCCCCACCCGGCCCGGAAGATTGCCCGCATACACGTGGCGAAGGCCGGCCTCTTTCGCGATGGCGGCGGCGCGCATCAGCATCTCGGGTGTCGTGTTCTCGGGATCGTTCATCCGATAGTCCTTGTGAAACGCCGTCACGTGCCACGGAATATCGGGCGAGACGGAGGCAATGAAGGCGGTGAGCCGCGCCAGCTCCTCGTCGCCGTCGTTGAACCCCGCGATCAGCAGGGTCACGACCTCCAGCCAGACATCCATCTCGTGCAGCCGCCGGATCGTGAACAGGATCGGCTCGAGCCGCCCGCCCAACTGGCGATAGTGCGCGTCGTCGAAGCTTTTCAGATCGACTTTGTACAAGTCGATCCACGGACGGATGTAATTCAGCACGCGCTCGGTGCCGTTGCCGTTCGACACGAACCCGGTCAGCAGGCCCGCCGCGCGCGCCTCCTTGAAGATCGCGACGCCCCATTCCGCCGTGATGAGCGGCTCGTTGTAGGTGGAGACGAGGACGCGCGCGCCGAGGCGGACGGCGTCAGCGGCGAGGGACCGGGGCGTTGCGTCGGCCGGCATCGACACCGCGGCCGGATCGCGCAGCGCTTGTGAGGTCACCCAATTCTGGCAATACGAGCAGTGCAGATCGCAGCCCAGCATCCCGACGCTGTACGCGAGCGCGCCCGGATGCGCGTGGAAGAATGGCTTCTTTTCGATCGGGTCGCACTGCACGCCGCCGACGTAGCCCCAGGGAACGCGCAGGCGCCCGTCGCGGACGAAGCGCACCTTGCAGACGCCCACCGCGCCTTCCGGGATGGGGCACTCGTGGCCGCACGCGTAGCAACGGATCCGGGCCCTGGCGAGGGGCTCGACCAGTTCCGGCGCCGCGTCCGCCGTTCGGGCTTCCAGGATGTCGGCCAGCGTGGCCATAGGGTCAAGTATGCAGCGACGGCCGCTTCCGCGCTGACGTGTGGCGGCCCAGAGG
>JANOJK010000644.1:0-2400 GCA_031408165.1 Acidobacteriota bacterium
GTGTCGGGCACGGATCCGGTGAGCTTCGCCGGGACCCTCGTCCTGCTGGCGGGCGTGGCGGTGGTGGCCTGTGTCATTCCGGCGCGGCGCGCGTCCGGGCTGAGTCCCTTGACGGCGCTGCGGCGCGATTAGGGTATCTGCCGGAGCGCTATGAAGTTCCGCCTCAAACCGCCGAGTGACGGGAGTTGCTTCATTCGCAAGGACTCGGGCTTTTAGAAGATATCCAGTCCTGGCCGTCTGCTAAGCTCTACCGGTGGTGCCGCCGCGGTTGGTGCGCACGGATATTGCTTAGGTGGGTAGCCATGGCTCATTACCTCGTGACCGGCGGGGCCGGTTTCATCGGTTCGCATCTGTCGGAAGATCTCACAGGGCGCGGGCACTCCGTCGGCGTCGCCGACAGTCTCATCTCCGGCAAGCGGTGCAACCTCGATCACGTCAAGGGGGTCGAGTTCCTCGAAGGGGATCTCGCCGACGCGGACTTCGCGGTGCAGGCGGTGCAGGGGGCGCAGTACGTCCTCCACCAGGCGGCGATTCCGTCCGTACCGCGCTCGGTCAAGGATCCCATCACGTCCAATCGCGCGAACGTGGACGCGACCCTGAACGTGCTCGTTGCCGCCCGCGACGCCGGGGTCAAGCGCCTCGTGTTCGCCGGCTCCTCGTCGGCGTACGGCAACACCCCCACGCTGCCCAAGCGGGAGGACATGCCGAACCAACCGCTCTCGCCGTACGCGCTGCAGAAGGTCATCGGGGAGCAGTACCTGCAGATGTTCACGACGCTGTACGGGCTCGAGACCGTGTCGATCCGCTACTTCAACGTGTTCGGGCCGCGCCAGGATCCCACGTCGCCGTATTCGGGAGTGATCTCGGTATTCGCGACCGCGCTCATCGAGAACCGCCCGCCGACGATCTACGGCGACGGCGAGCAGACGCGGGACTTCACCTACGTCGCCAACGTGGTCGACGGGGTCCTCCGCGCGTGCGAGGCGCCGGGCGCCAGCGGGGAAGTCATCAACGTCGCGACGGGCGGCCGCATCTCGCTCAACCAGTTGTTCGAGACGATGAAGGGTGTGGTGGGGGCGACGGTACAGCCGTCCTACACCGAGCTGCGGTCCGGGGACGTGAAGGACTCGCAGGCCGATATCACCAAGGCGCAGCGGCTGCTGGGCTACCAGCCGACCGTTTCGTTCGAAGAGGGCCTCCGGCGCACCATCGAGTGGTATCGGACGACGACCCCCGCGGGCGTCTCGGCGTAGGCATCGCACACCGCCGATCGCCCGGCGATCATCCGGTCGCGACAGGGGATCACGGCGGCGCCGGTGGGAGGGACACAGCCGACGGTCGAGGTGCCGCGAGACGGCCCCGGCGTCAACCCGGAGCGCCGGCCGTGGTGCTATATTACCGGGACGGTATGGCCACCACTCGAGTACAGGAAATCGAACACCTGATGAGGCGCGCCGGGTTCGGTGCGCCCGAAGACGAAGTGGCCGCGTACGCGAAGCTGGGCTTCGCCGGCTTCTCCGCCGCGGTGTCACGGGTCCTCGACTACCGATCCGTCTCCGATGACGTGGACACCTTCATCGGAAAACCTGGCTACATCGGCATCACGGCCCGTGGTGCGTTCCTGCCGGCGGTCAACCTCGTGGACGCGCGCCAGCGGTGGGTCTTCAGGCTGGTGCACAGCGGGCGCCAGCTCGAAGAGAAGATGACGCTGTTCTGGCACAACCACTTCGCGACGGCGCATTCGAAGATCGCGGGGGATGCCGGCGCGACCGAGGCGACGCGGATGATGGCGGCCAAGCCTGGTGAAGATGCCGGGGGCGTCAAGGGGCAGCTCGAGCTGCTCCGTGAACACGCGCTGGGCAACTTTCGCGATCTGCTGATAGCGATCGCGCAGGACCCCGCGATGCTGTACTGGCTGGACGGCCGGACCAACGTGCGGGCCCGCCCGCAGGAGAACTTCGCGCGCGAGCTGATGGAACTGTTCACGATGGGTGTCGGCACGTTCGCGGAAGCGGACGTCCTCGCCGGTGCGCGCGTGTTCACGGGCTGGAACCTGATCAGGACCGGGACGGGCCCCGCACTGCGCAACGCCTTCAATTTCAACGCGGCGCAGCACGACCCCGCCGCGAAGGAGTTCACGTTCCCCATCTATCCCGACGGCACGCGCACGATCCCCGCGCGGGCCGGCGCGGCGGGGATGCAGGACGGGCTCGACCTCATCGAGGCCGTCGCGGCGCACCCCGCCACGGGCCCGAGACTCGCGCGCAAGCTGTACGAGTTCTTCGTGAACGAGATCGACCCGCCCGACGCCGCGCTGATCAAGGAGGTCGGAGCGATCTACTACGCGCAGCGCTACCAGATCGAGCCGATGGTCCGGCGGCTGCTCCTCTCGTCGCAGTT
>JANOJK010000652.1:0-2592 GCA_031408165.1 Acidobacteriota bacterium
CGACGAGCGTGCCCGACAGCGGCGCCTCGATCGGGACGCCGTCGATCGAGCAGAGCCGCGGGCTCGCCGGCTCGACGACCATCCCTTCGACCCACCGCTCGCGCGTCGCGCTGCGCAGCTTCACCGAGAGGAGGTGCATGAAGTCGCGCGGACGGGTGCTGTGCGATTCCACGACCTCCAGGCCGCGCTCGCCCGCCAGGGCGCGCGAGTTGACGGCCGTCACGTTGTCCTCCGTGCGCGACAGCGCGCCCGCGAGCACCGCGCTCCCGATGACGTTCTCGTAGGCCGCCATCAGCGGACCGTAATACCGGATGCCCAGCGACTCCGGCCGTTCCGGCACCAGTTGCGCGATGAGCGCGCCGAGCTTCTCCGCGAGCAGCAGGTACGGACGCAGCTTCGGCACATCCTCCTGCGGCACGGCCGGAAAATTGACCGCGTTCCTGATGACCCCGTCGATCAGGTAGTCGCGCACGTTGATGGCAATCTCGCTGCCGACGAGCTCCTGCGCCTCGCTGGTGGACGCGGCGATGTGCGGCGTCGCCACGACCTGAGGCAGTGACGTCAGCCGTTTGTCCGCCGGTGGCTCGGACCCGAACACATCGAGGCCGGCGCCGGCGACATGGCCCGATTCGATCGCGTCGGCGAGCGCGGCTTCGTCGATCAGCTCGCCACGCGCCGTGTTCACGATCCGGACACCCTTCTTGCAGTGCGCGAGACGCTCCGCGTTGATGACGTGATGGGTTTCCGGCAGCGACGGCATGTGGAGCGAGATGAAATCCGCACGTGCGAGCAGGTCGTCGAGCTCGACGAGCGGCGTCCCGGCGGCGTCGGCGGCGCGCGCCGCGATGAAGGGGTCATAGGCCACGATGTCCATGCCGAACGCCCGCGCGCGGATCGCGACCTCGCGTCCGATCCGGCCGAACCCGATGACGCCCAGCCGCTTCCCGCGCAGCTCCGTCCCCATGAACTTCTTTTTCTCCCACTCCCCGCGCTTCATCGACGCGTCCGCGGCCGGGATCGGCCGGGCCAGCGACAGCATCAGGCCGAGCGCGAGCTCAGCCACGCTGACGCTACTGGCACCCGCGGCGTTCATGACCAGGATGCCTCGCGCCGTCGCGGCCGGCACGTCGACGTTGTCGACTCCGGTGCCCGCGCGCGCGATCACTCGCAGTTTCGGCGCCGCCTCGATGAGCTGTGCCGTCACCTGCGTCGCGCTGCGGACGATGAGCGCGTCCGCGTCGGAGAGGTCGCGCGCCAGTTCGTCGGGTTTCCGTCCAGCTTTGGCGTCGACGGACCAGCCCGCGGCGCGCAGCGCGTCGGCGGCGGAGGGGGGAAGCGAATCGGCAATGACGATGTGCATGTCTCGCAAGTATAATGTCCCCTTCGCACACCCCGGTCGCACTATCGTGGTGCAAACCGCATGAAACTCCCGATTTGATGCGGGACAAACGGCCATCGGGCTTGTGTTTTCCACAAGCTTTTCCACAGTTTCTGTGAAGAACCTGTAACGCTAAAACGGGGACGTGACCTAATGCCGAATTTTTCGATTCTGAAGACGCCTGCCACCGGAACTGCCATCACCCGGAAGGGAGGACGGCTCGTCGTTCCCGACAATCCGATCATTCCTTATATAGAAGGTGACGGCATCGGCCCTGATATCTGGCGCGCCAGCGTCCGCGTCTTCGACGCGGCCGTCGAGAAGGCCTTCGGTGGCAAGAAAAAGATCGTGTGGTTCGAGGTGCCGGCCGGCGAGAAGGCAAAGGAGCAGCACGGCGAGTGGCTCCCGAACGACACGCTCGAAGCGGTGCGCGCCTACAAGGTGGCGATCAAGGGCCCGCTGACAACGCCCGTGGGCGGCGGCATCCGCAGCCTCAACGTGACGCTGCGGCAGGTGCTGGACCTCTACTCCTGCGTCCGCCCCGTGAAGTACTTCGAGGGCACGCCGTCGCCGGTCAAGCACCCCGAACTGATGGACGTGGTGATTTTCCGCGAGAACACGGAGGACGTCTATTCCGGCATCGAGTGGGCGCGCGGCACACCGCAGGCCGAGCGGGTCATCGAGTTCCTGGCGACCGAAATGGGAAAGCGCATCCGTCCGGACTCGGGAATCGGCATCAAGCCGATGTCGGAGTTCGGATCGAAGCGACTCATGCGTATGGCGCTGCAGTACGCCATCGACAACAAGCGCAAGACCGTGACCCTGGTGCACAAGGGCAACATCATGAAGTTCACGGAGGGCGCCTTCCGCGACTGGGGCTACGAAGTCGCCAAGGCGGAATTCCGCGACAGGATCGTGACCGAGGACGAGGTGAGCGCCGGCGCATCGCGCGAGGGCAAGATCCTCGTGAACGATCGCATTGCCGACAGCGTGTTCCAGCAGATCCTCACGCGCACGGCGGACTATGACGTATTCGCGACGCCCAACCTCAATGGAGATTACCTGTCGGACGCCTGCGCCGCGCAGGTCGGCGGGCTCGGTATGGCGCCGGGGGCGAACATCGGCGACGAGATCGGGTTCTTCGAGGCGACGCACGGCACCGCGCCGAAGTACGCCGGCAAGGACGTCATCAACCCGGCCTCGGTCATCCTGTC
>JANOJK010000661.1:0-12750 GCA_031408165.1 Acidobacteriota bacterium
AGCACGGGCACGACGGCGGACGGCAAGCCGCGCAAGGACGTGCAGGTCTTCGACAAGTAGAGAGACCGGCCGTGGCGGGGTGCTCGATGGGTATAATCGCGCACCATGTCACGGCCATCATGGCGAAGTCCATGCGCTCTAAGAGCTTGCTGAAAAACTCTTCGGTTTAGGGGATCGACAGATCATCGATCGTGTACTACCATGTCGGGCATGCGAGGAGACGACCGCCAGCCCGATGCGATGTTCAGTTACGTATCTGCGGAGCAACGCGTGCCGCACGATCACCCGCTTCGTTCGATCCGCGCACTGGTTGACGACGTCCTGCGCGACATGTCGCGCGAGTTTGATGGACTGTATGCCCGAGTGGGGCGGCCGTCGATCCCGCCAGAGCGTCTCTTGCGGGCGCAACTGCTGCAGATCTTCTATTCGATTCGCAGCGAACGCCTGTTGATGGAGCAGCTGGACTACAACCTGCTGTTTCGCTGGTTCGTCGGCATGGACCTGGACGAGCCGATCTGGGCGCCGACGGTCTTCACCAAGAATCGCGACCGACTGCTGAATCACGACATCGCCCGCAGCTTTTTCCGCCGCGTCGTGGAGCACGCCGACGGCCTGATGTCGGACGAGCATTTCACCGTGGATGGGACGCTGATCGAAGCCTGGGCGAGCCAGAAAAGTTTTCAACGGAAGGATGGCGGCACGGATGGGGACGGCAGCAACTTCCGCGGGCAGCCGCGAAAAAACGACACGCATGCCTCGACGACCGATCCGGATGCGCGGTTGTATCGCAAGTCGAACGGCGCCGAATCGCGCCTGGCGTATCTGGGGCACCTGTTGATCGAGAATCGCCACGGCCTGATTGCCGACGCGATGGCGACGACGGCGGATGGCACCGCGGAGCGTGAGGCGGGTCTGCTGATGCTGCATGCGCAATGGCAACGGGCCCCGGGCCGCCGTCGCACCGTTGGCGCCGACAAGGCGTATGACGTGCGCGAATTCATCGACCTGACGCGCGAGCTGGAGACCACCCCGCACGTGACCCAGAATCTCGCGCGCCCGGGCGGCAGCGCGATCGACGGCCGCACCACCCGCCACGTGGGCTATGCGATGAGTCAGCATGCGCGGCCGCGGATCGAACCGGCGTTCGGCTGGCTGAAGACGATCGCCTGGATCCGCAAAGTCAAACTGCGGGGGTTGGCCAACGTCGAGTGGCTCTTCGTCTTCGCCAGCGCCGCGTTCAACCTGATTCGCTTGCCGAAACTGCTGCAGCCGGCGTAACGAGGGAGACGTGTCTGCGCTCGCGCGTTCGATCCCGTTCGCGACACACCGAACGCCCAACGTGAACGTCTGACCATTTGATTCACCGACGTGAGGGGAACAAAACTCGTCATCATCAATGGTTTTTCAGCAAGCTCCTAACCGGCTCCTGGCGCTGCGCGTCGTCACATTCGCGGCAGCAGTTCCGATGCTGATGCGGTTCCCTCTGAGCCGCGTTGCCCGGTGGATCACTCCATCGGGCAACGCCGGTCCGGAGCTGTCTCGGCAGGACGCCGTGGCGTTGGTCCGGATACTCGACAGCTGGCTGGCGCAATGGCGGCCATTCGTGCGGCCCGGATGCATCACGCGCGGCATCACCCGGTACCGATTTCTGCGGCAGGCCGGTGCACCGGTGTCGTTGCGTTTTGGCATTGGTTCGGTGAACGGCGCGATCGAAGGCCATTGCTGGATCGTGTACGCGGGCGAGCCGCTGTGCGAGCGGCGTGATCCGCGCGAGGTCTTCACCGAAACCTGGGCCATTCCATCGTGACCCGCGTCTATTCGTTGTATTCGTGCCGGCTCACCATCGAGGGCTGGCCTGAGCTGCTCGCCGCCATCCACGGCCGCCTCGAACCGTTCGTCGGAGATGAAGCGACCTGCGATCTCGCGGTCTCGTTTGAGCAAGCTCAGCCACGTTCCGCCGACCGTGCCACGCCCGCAATGGCCGGGCGCCGTGTGTACGACTTCCCCGACGGGCGCGTCGAGTACGACGATGCCGCGGATATGCTCACCGTCACGGTCGGCGATCGCATTCGCGCCTTCTGCGAGGCCGCAGCGGGGCAGGCCCGCATTTTCGTGGACGCGCCGACCGACGCGGATCTCTGGCTGCTCTCGCATCCCGTCTTGTCGCTCGTGCTCATGGAGCTCCTGAAACGGCGTGGATTCTTCCCTGTCCATGCGGCATGCCTCGCGCTCGACGGGCGCGGCGTCCTGCTCGCCGGCACCAGCGGAGCGGGCAAATCGACGCTGGCGGTCGCCCTGGCTCGCGCCGGGTTCGCGTTTCTGTCCGACGACACGGTCTTCGTGCAGGCGGAGGCGTCAGGCTGGCGCGTCCGCGCGTTTCCCGACCAGGTCGATCTGTGCGCGGACGCGGTCAGCCTGTTTCCGGAGCTGCACACGGTCGCGGGCGCCGGTCGCGTAGACGGATGGCCCAAGTGGCAGTTCCGGCCGGAGCATTTTTATGGCGCCGCGATCGCTCTCGACGTGGCGCCGCGCGTGCTGATGTTCCCGTCGGTGTGCGGCACGCCGACGAGCGCGCTCAGGGCGGTCGCGCCGGCCGAGGCGCTGTTCGAGCTCGCGCCGAACGTGCTGCTGACCGATGCGAGCACCTCGCAACGCCATCTCGACGCGCTCGCCGGGCTTGTCGCGCAATGCGCCTGTTACCGTCTGGACACGGGTCGGGATCTCGACGACGCTGTAGACAACGTTCGCCAGGCGGTGACATTGTCCGGCCCTCGTGAATCGTGGCATCAGCCCACGAGCGCGGCCGCCGGCCCGGCAAGCCGCGACGGCCGAGAAGGACCAGCCGCATGAACCTGACCCGTGACATCCTCTACGCCCTGACGCGCCAGCGGTTGACGCCTTCCTGCCAGGAACGGGTAACAGAGCTCGGCCGGCGTGGCCCAGCTGATTGGGAAGCGGTCGCCGCGATCGCGGCCGCAGAAGGCGTGGCACCCATCGTCGGTGTGAATCTGGCCGCGTGCGAGGCCGCGGCGGCGACCGTCCCGGCAGCGGTGACCGAGCGGTTCCAGAGAGCGCTGTTCGAGAATGTTGCGCTGAAGTTCGAGCGGCACCGGCAGCTGATCGACGGGTTGGCTCATTTCGACGTCCGCGGGTACGACGTGCTGCTGCTGAAGAGCGCCGCGCTGGAAGCCTCGGGGGTCTACGAGCGGCCGTGGGTGACGTGCGCGCGCGACGTGGACCTGGTTTTGAGACGCCGGAATGGCGCTCCCGCCGCGCCCGACGAGTGGGCCGTGCGGTCGGTCTGCCGCGACAACGGGATCGAATGCGAGATCAACGGCCATCACGATGTCTCGCTGTACGGGCTGGTCGCCGTGTCGTTCGACAGCTTCTGGAAAGCGTCGCGTCGCGTGACGCTCGAGGATGCGCCGGCCAGCCCGGCCTACGTGATGTGTCCCGAAGATCTCCTCTTCACGTTGTGCCTCAATGCCTGCCGTAAGAAATATTTCCGCCTCAAGGCATTGTTCGACATCGCCGAAACGGCCGCGCATTATCCAAACCTCGATTGGAAGTCTTTTGACGCGCGCGTCCGCGCCTCCCAGTCGCACGGCATGGTGTTCACCACGCTGTGCGCCGCCGATGAGACGCTCGGGCTCCCGGCGCCCGCCCGTGAGTGTTACATGCAGTTGGTCGGTCGCGGACGCGCCCGTCTCCTCCGATCGTTGGTCAGGGCATTGCGGCGTTCGCCATCGCTCCGGCGGGTCGACGTCTTCGCGCTGCGGTACGCGAGCTTCAATAACATGCAGCGTTTCCGCAGCGCCCAGCGCAGCGCCATGCAGTGGCCGGGCCGCTACATGTCGCCGGGAGAGCTCGCCGAGGGCGCACTCCCGGGCGAGTAGCGTCGCCCACTGGTATCCAGCACTGACCGTGTCGTGCTCGTGCCACCGTCCGTTGCGCGTTGCACGGGACACGAAACGATGGCCTGAGCTCAAAGCCCTCGTCAGTGCATGATCTGCAGCAGCAGCTGGCCGAGCAGCACCTTGGCGATCATCGCCACCGGGTACACAGTGGCATACCCGACATTGGGGGACTCGTCCTTCGCCTGCTCGAGCGCGAAGCCGAGGACGGCCGGTTGCGTCTGCAGCCCCGCAAGCGCTCCGGCGAGCGTGCCGAACGGAAGATGGAGCAGCTTTGCGCCCGCCAGGAGAGTCAGCGCGGCAGCCGAGAGGGTGATGCCCGCACCAGCGGCGAACGCCAGCAGGCCGTCGCCGCCCGCGAGGTAGCGCACGAAATCGTAGCCGGCGCGCGTGCCAACACCCGCAAGGAAAAGAATCAATCCGAGCTGACGGACGGTGAGGTTGACGCTGTAGGGCAGCGTCCACAGGACGGGACCGGTCCTCCCGAGGTGACCGAGGAAGAGCGCCACGATGAGCGGCCCGCCAGCCATCCCGAGCCGCAGCGCGAGGCCGCCTGGCAGCGGGATCGGCACGAGCCCAAGCCCGAGACCCAGCGCGCAGCCGACGCTGAAGGTGAGCACGTCCATCTCGCTGAGCGCGCGGTACGAATCGCCCAGGAACCGCGTCACATCGCGGATGGTGGCGCTGTTCGCGAGGACGCGAACCCGGTCGCCGAGCTCGACGACCGTGTCGTCATCGGGCACGAAGTCCACGTCGCCGCGCCGCAGGCGCGTCACGACCGCGCCGAAGCGCCCCGGGAGGTCGAGGTCGCGCAACGCGTGTCCCGCAACGTCGCGGTTCGAGACGAAGATCCGGCGCAGGTCCAGCTCACTGTGATCGCGATCGATGCGCTCGCCCGCCACCTCGCCGATCCATGCGACCGTGTCTCTGACCTCTGACGGTGGGCCGATCACCGTGACGAGGTCGCCCAGGTGCAGCCGAACATCGGGGGTGGCCACGCGCACCTCATCGCCTCGCTTGAGGCGTCCGAACGACGCACGCCAGCGCTGCGCGCGGACCAGCTCGCCAAGGGGTTCGGCCGTGGCGTCCGGGTTGGTTACCCGCGCCACCACCATCGTGATCCCCGCGCGGCCAGACTCGGGCGGCGCGAGGGGGGGCATCAGCCGCCTGGCCATCACCAGCGCCACAATCATGCCGAACACCCCGACGGGGTACGTCAGGGAGTAGCCGATGACGGGCTCGGCGGTCTCGGCGCCAGCGGCCCGGAGAAACTCGACCTCCGCCGCGAGCGTCGGCGTGTTCGTCAGCGCTCCCGCAAACATCCCGGCGGCCATTGGCGCGCTCAGGTGCAGCACGCGCTGCGTGACGAGCGTGAGCCCGGCCACGATGACGAGCACCAGGACGACGAGCGCATTCACGCGGAGTCCCCGTCCGCCGACCAGCGCCGCGACGAAGCTGGCGCCGCTGGCGAGGCCAACCGTGTACACGAACAGCACCAGTCCCAGCAGGTACACGATCTCGGGCAGCTTGAGCGAGGGATCGAGCGAGCCGATGGCGAGGCCCGCGAAGAGGACCGCTCCGATCCCCAGCTTGGTGCCCGCCATGCGGATCTGGCCGAGCGGATAGCCGACCGCCGCAACCACGAAGAGCAGGAGGAGGGGATTCTCGGCGAGGAGCCGGACCATTCAGGTCATTGTATGGGACGGGCTTTGGGCAGTGGCACCGATGGCGCTCAGCCCGCACAGCAAGCGCATTGAGGCAGCGAACCGCGTCACCGCGGTCCGCGCGCGACTTGGAGCCGAGCGCCTCGACGCCGGGCCCATGGCACCATGGCGGCACGGACATTGCTCATCAGTGGCGCGGAGACTACATGCCGAACAAGACGGGCCGGAAGTCAGAAGATTCGAAAACCGCTGGAAAAGGCGGCAAGAAAGAGCGACCCCAGGGGAGTGGGTCGGTGGGATCTCACAAACCAGGTGGTGACGGCCGCGGAAACAAGAAGATTCACGAGGATCACGACGTTCGCAGGCCGCGCAATTAACAATTGAACACAACGTCGGTCGTCAGTTCACCGAGTGAATGGTCGTCACGCTGCCAGGCAGTCCCGCGGACGACACGCGCAGACGGATCTCTCCCGGACGATTCGTGGACTTGATGATCACGAGACATCGTCCCTGCCAGGCCTTGCGCAGGGGACGCTGATAGCTCTCGACGCTGGCCGGATTTGCGTTTCCGACCCCGACGATGGAGCCCGGACCTTCGATCTGGAACTCGAGCAGGTTGTCTGCTTTCGGGTGTCTTGTTCCGGCGGCATCCTTCAGTTCAATCGTGACGTAGCTGAGATCCTGTCCGTCAGCTTTGATCCGGGCCCGATCGGCGGTCATGTCAACCTGCGACACGTCCCGGGCTGTCTGGAGAATCGCGGCGCCCGCCTGCTTCCCGCCCCGGTAACCCACGGCCCGCAATGCCCCCGCCGCGTAAGGCACCTCCCAGTCGCCTTTGAATTGCGTCGCGCGGTCGGTTTTCTTCCGCCCGAGCGACGTGCCGTTCAGGAACAGCTCCGCCTCCTCGAACGAGGAGTACACGGTCACCTGGATGGGCCGACCTTCGTGCCCGCTCCAGTTCCAGTCGGCCACGGCATCGAACCAATGCCACTTGCTCCATGGCTGCCGCTTCGGGTTCACGTCGAACGACGGTGTCGGGGGCGTGACGAAGAGGGAGATCTGATTCTCCTTCCAGAGCGCGTCCCGGTAGTACGACTGTGGACGTTTCCATCCGCAGATATCGATGTCGCCGGTGAACGCCAGCGTCCACGGATAAAAACTCTGCTCCTGCCAGTACCCGCGCCACCCGATACTCGCTTCGCCGATGTAGTCGAACGCGGTCCAGACGAAATCGCCGAGGAGCCATGGATGGTCGAGCACGTCCATCCAGCTCTTGAACGCCTCCAGCGGATAGGACTCGGCCTGCATCATGATCCTGGAGGGCACGCGCGCGTGATCCACTGTGAAGATCGATTCCTTCAGGTGATCGCCCCCGGACCCGTAGTTGTATCCGGCGATATCCAGCGCCGACATGAACGGATCTTTCTTCGGGTTGAGATTGTTCACGGCGCCAAGCACCGGGCGCGTTGGATCGGCCTCCCTCACGAACGCCGCCAGTGCCTGTGCCGTCAGCACCGTTGCGGGAGTGTCCATTCCCGGGATCTCGTTTCCGATGCTCCAGGCAATAACTGAGGGATGATTCCGGTCTCTGGCGATCATCGACTCCAGATCGTTCCGCCACGACTTTTCGAAGAACAGGCTGTAGTCGTGGGGATTCTTGCCCTCCTGCCACATATCGAAGGCTTCGTCGATGACGAGCATGCCGAGGCGGTCACAGGCGTCGAGAAAGGCGGGCGCAGGCGGGTTGTGCGCACAGCGGATCGCATTGAAGCCGCTCGCCTTCAGCAGTTCGACGCGGCGCGCCTCAGCCCTGTCGTACGATTTCGAGCCGAGCGGACCGTTGTCGTGGTGCACGCAGCCGCCCTTCAGTTTCATCGGCTGTCCGTTCAACCGAAAGCCGTCGATCGCATCGAAAGTCACGGCACGGACTCCAAACGTCGTCTCGACGGAGTCGAGGCGACGTCCCGACGAGGAGATTTCGGAGACCGCCGTGTACAACGCCGGCGAGTCGGTCGACCAGAGCGCCGGGTTCCGGATCACCACCTCCTGAGCGAACGCGGCTTCTCCCGCCGCGCCGATGGTCTGCTGTGACGAGGCCGAGCGCACCTCTGTGCCGCCTGGCGCCATGATCCTGGTGACCAGTGTGACGGTGACCGCGCTGCCGGACTGATTCTGCACCTGCGTGCGGGCGGTGATGCGGGCCGACGCGCCGCTGACGTCTGCGGACGTGACGCTGGTGCCCCACTGCGCGACGTGCACCGGCTCCAGGATCTTCATCCATACATGGCGGTAGATTCCCGATCCGGAGTACCAGCGGCTGTTCTCACCTTCGTTGCGGACCTTGACGGCCAGCACGTTCGGACCGGGGAACCTCACCTTGTCCGTGATGTCATACCAGAAGGAGGTATACCCGTACGGATGGCTTCCGAGTGACTCGCCGTTGATCCACAGCTCGGCGTTCATATAGATCCCGTCGAACTGGATCACGATGCGCCTCCCCTTGTTCACCTCGGGGAGACTGAAGGTCTTCCGGTACCACCCGGTGCCGCCAGTCGTGAAGCCGGTGTTGACCTGGCCGACGGCGTTGCGATCGAATGGAGACGTCGTACCGGGGAGGTCCTCGATGCTCCAGTCGTGCGGCAGATCCACCGTACGCCATGCGGCATCTTCGAAGGCCGGGCGTTCCGCAGACTGTGCGCCACCGCGGTGGAACTTCCAGCCGGCGTCGAACAGGATAGTCTGGCGTGCCGCCGGCGAGGCGGCACCCGATGGCGCGAGTTGCGCGTGTCCCTGGGCGCCGAGCGACAGGATCACGAGGCCCCGCACGATCGCTTGTCTTGCAGTCATATCACCCCGTCAGCCGTCGCAGCGTGTCCTCGTTGCCGAAGGACTGCACGTCGATTCGCTCGCGCGCCGTGACGAGTGCGAAGCATCGGCCGGCCGGTCCATTGTACCTTTCCGGGCGGCGCGTCTCCGCATTTCGGGTGATACTGGCATGAGCCACGCGCCCGACGCGTCCAATGACAGCAGACCCCCCCATTCACCCTCGCGTCCTCGTCATCGATGATGACGAGGTCATCCTCGTCGCGTGCCGCCGGATTCTCGAGGGCAGCGGCTACGACGTCGAGACCGAGAGCGACGGCATTCGCGGACGGGAACGCGCACTGCATGGGGGCTACGACCTCATCCTCGTCGACATGCGGATGCCCGAGATCGACGGCATCGACATCGTGGCCGCGGTCCGCGAGCGGCGCTCCGACGTCGAGCTGATCGTCATCACCGGCCACTCCACCGTCGATACGGCGGTCGCGGCGGTCAAGCGCGGCGCGTACGACTACCTGCCCAAGCCGTTCACGCCGGAGGAACTGCGCACGCGCGCGGCGGCCGCCGTCGAGGAGCTCCGGACCCGCAAGGCGGCCCTGCAGCCCGCGCGCCGCCCTCGCGCGCCGGGCATGATCGGCGATTCCCAGGCCATGGCGGAAGTCTACGCGCTCGTCAGCCGCGTCGCCCCCACCGATTCGACGGTGCTGATCCTCGGCGAGAGCGGGACCGGCAAGGAGCTGCTCGCGAGCGAACTTCAAGCCGCGAGCCGGCGGCGCGACAAGCCGATGGTGTCGCTCGATTGCTCCACGCTCTCTCCGGGTCTGCTCGAGAGCGAGCTGTTCGGTCACGTCAAAGGCTCGTTCACCGGCGCAGTCGCGACCAAGCCCGGCCTCTTTGAAGTCGCCGACAAAGGGACCCTCTTTCTCGACGAGGTCGCCGGGCTGAGTCTCGAGACCCAGGGCAAGCTGCTGCGGACGCTCGAGTCGGGGGACATCAAACCCGTGGGCGGCGTCGCGACGCGGAAGGTGGACATCCGGCTGATTGCCGCCACCAATCGCGATCTCGAACAGATGGTCGGGGAAGGGACGTTCCGGCAGGACCTGTTCTACCGCCTCAACGTCGTCCCCATTCACCTGCCGCCGCTCCGCGAGCGGCGCGTCGACATCCCGCGGCTGCTTCAGTACTTCCTGGGGCGCTTCAGCGAGTCGGGTGGCGCGGGACCGCGCCGCGTGTCGCCGCCGGCGCTCGCGCGCCTCACGGAGTACGCCTGGCCGGGGAACGTCCGCGAGCTCAGAAATCTCGTCGAGCGCCTGGTCGTGACGGTCACCGGCGACACGATTCGCGAAGAGCACCTTCCGGAGCACGTCCTCGCGCAGGCGCCGGAGTCGCTGCCGCCCGTGCCACGGACGAACGAGGAGCTCAAGGCGATCAAGCGCACGCTGCACGATCGGCTCACCAACGAGGTCGAGCGCGCGTTCGTGCTCCACGCCTTGCGCCGCAACGACTGGAACGTGAGCCAGGCGTCGCGCGAGACCGGGATGCTGCGCCCGAATTTTCACGCCCTGATGCGCAAGCACGGCGTCCGCGCAGACGATGTATAGGGCGCGCATACAGTGTACGCGCGGCCTGTACGCCTGAATCCCTGAATCCCCCGGCATTCCCCGTGTTCCGCGTATAGCGGGAACATACACCTGCCGCCCGCCACCAGGTTTTTACGAGGCAAACCCCAGCCCGTCCGCTGGCACGGGCCGTGCCTTCCCGGGGGTGGAGGTCGCGATGGCCAGGCACACACGGTCGCGCATCGTATTGGTGGCGGAACTCACCGATCCGTGGGCCCGGATCATCCGGGCGCTGGAGCTGCAGCAGATCGAGTGCGATGTGCTCGGCCCGCGCACGCCGCCCGAGGACGTGGTGGCCTGCGCCGCGCGCGCCGCCGGCGTCGTCGTGGTGGATCTGGCGGGCGATCCATCAGCCGGCATGGCGGCCCTGTTGCTCTGTCGCCGCGCCCTCCCGACGGTTCCGATCCTCGTCACCGCAGACAATCCGTCGCTGGAGCTGACGCGGAGCATCAGGCTCTCCGGCGCGTTCTATCTCGCGCTGCACCCTGTGGAGCCGGGGGAGATGAGCTCGGTCATCGACAGCGCGTTCGACGCCCTCGAGTCGCGCCGCGCGAGCGGCATCACCTGCCGCGCGACGCGCCGGATTCTGATCGTTGATGACGACGCGGACTTCCGCGAGTCGACCAGGACGCTGCTCGAAGCCTACGGCTACGAGGTGTCCACGGCGACGACCGGCCGGGCGGGGCTCGTCGCGCTGCGCAGCAGCCCGCCGGACCTGCTCGTCGTCGACGTGATGATGGAATACGACGGCGCGGGCTACGAAGTCAATCAGGCGGTGAAGTACGGAGCCGAGTTCCAATCGCTGCGGCACATCCCGATCGTCATGGTGTCGTCCATCCCAATGGGCCCCGCCACCCGATTCAAGACCGCCGGCGAAGTGGACATGATCACGCCGAACGTGTATCTCACGAAGCCGCTCGACATCCCATGCTTCCTGTCGGAGGTCCGCGGACTGCTCGGCGAAGCGCAGGCCGAACCGGTGTTTTTGGGGGGGGTCAGATGACCACGCTGGCGGCGCCCCCGTCGGCCGATCGTGTCGCGCACGGCGAGCTGCGCGAGGGGACGGGTCTCGCCCGGGTCTTCGTGATCGACGACGACGAGGTGATGCTGCTCGCGTGCCGCCGCATCCTGGAAAAAGAAGGCTACGAGGTGGAGACGTTCGCGAGCGCGCTCGCCGGAATCGACCGCATCGCGGAGAGTCGGCCGGAGCTCGTGCTCGTCGATCTGAAGATGCCCGAGATTTCCGGCATGGAGGTCATCCAGCGTATCCGCACCATCGATTCCGGGATCGTGCTCGCCGTCGTGACCGGCTACGCCACGATCGGGACCGCCGTCGAGGCGATGAGCACCGGCGCGCACGACTTCCTTCCGAAGCCGTTCACACCGGACGAGCTCCGGCTGGTCGTGAAGCGCGCGGCCGAGCGCCGGCGGCTGATGCAGGAATCGGAGCGGCACCGGCGCGAGCGCGAGGCCGCCGAGCGGCGCATCGTGACGTTCGTCTCCCACCAGCTCAAGTCTCCGGTCGCCGCCGCCAAGCAGTGTCTCGACGTCCTGGTGTTCACGTCGCGGGCGGACCTGCCGCCCCACGCGCTCGAGTGGATTGGCCGCGCGCAGACGCGCCTCCACGAGATGGTGACGATGATCGACGACTGGCTCACCTTCGCGCGGCTGGACCGACCGACCATGTGCGCGGTGGACGCCACCGCGGATCTCTGCGGGATCGTCGCCGACGTCGTGCAGGCCGCCTCCGCCCAGGCGGACGCCGCGGGCGTCAGCGTCGCCTGCGAGCTGCCGTCCGAGGAGCCGTCGATCCGGGGCGACCGTGCGAGCGTCGCGATGCTCGTCTCGAACCTCCTCGCCAACGCGATCAAGTACAACCGGCCCTCCGGCCGCGTGACGATCCGCGTTTCGTGCGACCCGTCCTCGGCGACGCTGGAGGTGAGCGACACGGGCATCGGGGTCGAGGCAGAAAGCCTGCCGCACCTCTTCGAGGAGTTCTACCGCGGGAGCGACGCCAAATCGCGGGGCGTTCCGGGCAGCGGGCTCGGACTGGCCATCTGCCGGCGAATCATCAGTGAACTTGGAGGCGCCATCGACGTGGCGAGCACGCCCGGGCTCGGCACGACGTTCACCGCGCGCCTGCCACTCGCCGGGAGCCGCGCATGAGCGAGCCACGCACGATTCTGATCATCGACGACGACCCCGACTATGCGGGGGCCATTCAGCACCTGCTCGAACGGGAAGGGGACACGGTGCTGCGCGCCACCAACGGGCGCGACGGCTTCGCGCTCGCCCGCGAGGCGCACCCGGACCTGATTCTGCTTGACGTGATGATGACGGAGCGGACCGAAGGCTTCTTCACCCTGGAGCGCCTCAAGCACGATCCCGCGGTGCGCGACATCCCCGTCATCATCGTCTCGTCGATCTACACCGAGTATCCGCGGTTCAACGTCGATCCAAAAGCCGGCTGGCTGCCGGCGGACGCGTTCCTGGCCAAGCCGGTCGATCCGCAGGTCCTGCTCGAAGAAGTCAGGCGCGTCCTGGCCGCCGCGGCCGGCGTCGGCGCGACAGGGAGCACACAGCGATGAAGATGCTCACGCTACAGAAGGCGCATCTCGATCTCTTCGTGAGCGTGCTGCCCGCGTTCGGCGAGGTGTACGCGCCCGTGCGCAAGGGCAGGGGACATGCGTTCGAGCGGCCGGAACGCTGGTCGGACGTCGATCTGACGTA
>JANOJK010000785.1:0-3355 GCA_031408165.1 Acidobacteriota bacterium
GCAAGAAACTGGGCGATCCGGGCCTCGGCGACGTGCCCATCTGGAAATGACCGCCGGGACGACGTTCTGATCCGGGCCTAGCCCGCAGCCAACCGCATTCGCGCCTCGTCCCAGGCCAACTGCATCCCGGCAGGGCACCACCGGAGCATCGCCGGTCCGCCCGGCCGCCGCATCGCGTCACCACGGCACTTGACATCGCGCCTGAACTGTCATACTGTCATATGACAGATGGAGCAGCCGCCGTGCGTTTTCAACTGAACTTCAAGTCCGGCAAGCCCGTGTACCTGCAGCTGGTCGACCAGGTGAAGGCGGCCGCGGCGTCGGGCGCCGTCCGGCCGGGCGAGGCGTTGCCGTCCATCCGTCCGCTGGCGGAGGAGCTGCGCGTCAACCGCAATACCGTCGCGAAGGCGTACGCGGAGCTCGAGAGCCAGCACGTCATCGAGACCCTCGCCGGCAAGGGCTGCTTCGTCCGCGCGAGCGCTTCGCCATTCCGCAAGGACGTCCGGCTCAAGCTCGTCGCCGAGGAGATTGACGAGGCCGTCGTCCAGGCGCATCACCTGCAGATTACGAAGACCGATTTCCTGCGTCTCGCGGAACAACGGTTCGACCGGTTCCACGAGCAGCGCGCGAGTGCCGGACAGCCATGACACCCATGAATACCGACAACCCCGTCATCGAGATTCGCGACCTGGTCCGGCGCTACGGCCGCACCGATGCCGTCAACGGCCTGAGCCTCCGCGTGCAGCCGGGACGCTGCTATGGGTTCTTCGGCCGCAACGGCGCCGGCAAGACCACGACGATCAAATGCCTCCTCAACCTGTTGCGGCCGACGAGCGGAGAGGTCCGGTTGTTCGGCGTCGACCCGGCGCGCAATGAAGTGTCGGTCAAGTCCCGGCTGGCCTACGTGCCCGACCAGGTCGCCTTCTACCCGTGGATGACCGTCCGCGCCACGCTTGACTACCTGGCGTCGTTCCGCAGCCGCTGGAACGGCGACACCGAGCGGGCGCTGCTGGACCGGTTCCGCCTCGATCCGCGGCAGAAGACGAGCCACCTCTCGAAGGGCCAGCGGACCCAGCTCGCGCTCATCACCGCCGTCTGCCCGGAGCCCGAGCTGCTGGTGCTCGACGAGCCGACGTCGGGGCTCGATCCGATCGTCCGCCGCGAGTTCATCCAGACCATCATCGGCGCCTACCAGGAAGGGGAGCCGGGCCGGCGGACCGTATTCGTATCGACGCACCTCATCTCCGAGTTCGAGGGGCTGATCGACGAGTTCACGATCATCGACCAGGGACGCGCGGTGCTGTCACTCGCGGCGGACGCCGCGCGAGAGCGCTACCAGAAGATCTACGCGCGCTTCGCGGCCGAGCCCGGCGCGCTGGATCTGGGGGACGCCCGCGTGCTTCGCAGGGGCGGGCGCGATCTCGAGATCGTCGTGAACGGGAACGCGGCCGACGTCTTCGATCGCCTCAAGGCCCGCTCCCCGGAGGCCCTGACGATGGAGGCGCTGACGCTCGAGGAGATCTTCATCACGACCCTGCAGCCCTCAGGCGAGCGCGCATGAGGGCCGGCAGGCTGTTGACGCCCCTGGCCGCCAAGGAAGTCCGCGCGCTGCTGCCGGCCTGGCTCGTGTCGATCGCGGCGAGCTCGTGGAGCAGCGCATACATCGGAGTGGCGGCCGCGGCCTCCGATGACCGGGCGTTTCACGCCCTCGGGTTGGTCGCGTTCGGCGCGGGATCCATCGCACTCGGCGCAATCTCCCTCGGACACGAGTACTCGCATGGGACGCTGCCCCTCCTGCTCGCGCAACCGATCCACCGTGCGAGGCTCGTTGGCGTGAAGCTCCTGGTGCTCGCCGTGATGTTGTTGAGCCTTGCCGCCGCCGCGAGCGGCCTGTTGTACTGGCCGGTCGGCACGATGGCGGTGATCCCGATGGTGGTGCTCTCCGCCCTGTTCGTCGTGCCGCTGCTGACAATGGTCGCGAGAAATCCGCTGGCGGGCGCGGTGTTCTCGATCGCGGTGCCGGGCGTGGTGTGGGGTGCGATCGATATGCTGGTGGCGTCCCCCTTCAAATGGGTGTTCTTCTGGCGGGTGATGCTCGGCGTCTCCGCCGCCGCCGCAGTGCTCCTCTGGCGGACGTTCATGCGCCTCGAGGGGATCGATGCCCGGGGACCGCAGGTGCACCTGCCGTTTGCGGCAGCGGGTGGTGTCGCCCTGGCGCGCCGCCGCCATCCGATCTGGCTGCTCGTGAAGAAAGAGCTCGCCCTGCAGCACCTGACGTACGTCATCGCCGCGATCTACCTTCTGCTCTGGCTGAGGCTCGGGCCCCACCCCGGGCCCGAGTCCGAGGACGCGCTGATGGCGGCGACCGTCCTCTACAGCGGCCTGCTGGCGGTCCTGATCGGCTCCATGGCGAGCGCCGAGGAGCGGCAGTTCGGTACGATCGAATGGCAGATGCTCCTGCCGATGGCGGCGTGGAAGCAGTGGAGCGTGAAGGCGGGCACCGCGCTGCTCCTTTCGCTGCTGCTGACATTCGCCCTGCCGGCCCTCCTCCTGGCGGAGCCAATCCGCGGCGCCCGCAACGAGTGGTACGCATGCGCAATACTCCTGCTGACGGCGGGGAGTCTCTACGTCTCCTCCCTCAGCAGTAGCGGGCTTCGCGCATTCGTAGTGTCCTTCTGGGTGCCGCTCGTGATGTTCACGGTCCTCCGCCTTTTCGGCGGGTTCATTGACACGCGGCTCGCGCTGGCGCCGATCGCAGGACTGCTGGCGCTGCTCCTGTGGTTCGGGATGCTGAACCATCGCTCGGCCGAGCGGGGCGCGTGGCGTGTATCCGTGCAGGTGTTCTGTATCGCGGGCTGCCTGGCCTTTGGCGCGGCGCTATTGGCCGTGCTGTGATCCGCGTTTCCGCTGGGAAGAGGAACACGGAGCCGCAGAGAGCACAGCGACGCACAGAGGACGATCTCGCCCTCAGCGCCAAGCGCAAGAGAGCGTTCAGGTGACGACAATCCACGTCGCCCACTGAATAAGCGGCCGCCAGGGGGTTGGCGTCGCCGCGCTACGCGCCGCCAACCGCCGATCCGCGGCCTTCTCCGCGGCCTCCGTTGATCTCCGGTGCGTTCGCTCCTCCGTGTGAAACGTCCGGGCGGCCAGGAACAAACGGAAGGTCCTACGCCGTGCCCTTGAGCTCTTTGAGCTTGGCGTGATCCGGGTGTTCCAAATAGAAGGGATCGAGCGGGAAGCAGCCCGACACGAGACCCAGGCGCGGACCGGTGGTGCAGTCGCTGAACGTCCGGCAGATCTGCTTGCGCTGCAGCGGACGGCCCGCGAGCACGTCAGCCGGCAGGTCGGGATACGA
>JANOJK010000689.1:0-4495 GCA_031408165.1 Acidobacteriota bacterium
GCGAGCGATCCGGTGGCGAAGCTGAAGGACGCGCGCGCCCTCTCGGCGAGCGATCCGAAGATCATCACCTCGGTCATCGAGCCGAACGAGATTCACTTGTACGAGAGCACGGATCATCATGGCAACTGGCTCGACTGCGTCCGGTCGCGCCAGCAGCCGATCACGCCCGTGGAAGTGGCCCACCGGTCCTGCTCCGCCTGCCTGCTCCACCACATCGCCATGAAAACGAAGCGGAAGCTGTTCTGGGATCCGCGCACGGAACGGTTCAAAAATGACGACGAGGCCAACACGATGCTGTCGCGGCCCCAGCGGTGGCCCTACGTGATCGGTGACCCCAGCAGGTCGTCCTGAGGGGACGCCGGGGAGGACGCGGACTGCCTACGCCGTCGGACGCGACCGCCCGCGACGCTAGAACGCGAATCGGACTTCCACCTGCCGGTGCTTCAGCGCCGGAATCGGCGCGGGCTGAATGAGCGGGCTGCCGCTGACGACGCACTCGTCCCACGGCGGGAGCTGGTCGGTCTGATAGTAGCGCTCGACATACCGCCAGTCGGTGTGGACGAAATCGCTGTACCACTGGTCCTGCCCGGTGACGCCTCGTTCGTGCAGCAACTGCAGCCCGAATCCCGCCGCCTCGAACTCGTAGTCGTGCAGCACCTGCATGAATCGCACACGGTCGTCCGTGTGTTGCAGCGCGTCGAGCTTGTGCGCGATCGACGGCGAGACCCACTGCGCGGAATGCCCGAACAGGTGCAGCAGCAGGAAGCACTGCATCTCGAACCCGACGTCGGGGTCGATGACGATCCGCAGGCCGTCGAAGATGCCGGTGCGCGGCGCGTCGAGGTCCCGGTACTCGATCGCGAAGCCGTACTTGACGATGCCGGACGTGGCCGCGGCCCAGATCTGGACCAGTTCGTGGGTCGGCATGTGTCCGACGCGTGTGCCGACGACTTCGTGGCCTGGGAGCTGCTGCACCGTAAATAGCTTACTCGCTCAAATCATCGCGGCTCTCGCTCGGTCCGCCGGGTTCGGAGATTGACGATGCGCTGGGTTCGCGGCTGCGCGACCACCGACGAGGCGGGCACGCTGCTCATCCACACGGCGCACGGGATCCTGCGCGACTCCAGTCCAGGACCCGCATGTCCCCCCGGTCATACGGCCGGATGCGCGCGCGGGAAGATCCGTCGCGTGGCTGCGTGGTATCGTGCCGCATCATGCCTCCGTTCGACCGTCGAGCATTCCTGGCGAGCCTGGCGGCGGGCGTCGCCGGCGCCTCGGTACCCCTCGGCGCGCACAGGGAGCTCGATCCGCCGGCGGCCGGCCAGGCGACGGGCCCGCGCGCCCTCGCCGCGCCCGCCTTTACGCCGATGCCGCTCGGCGCCGTTCGTCCCGCCGGATGGCTCGCGCGACAGCTGCGTCTCCAGGCCGATGGCCTCACCGGACATCTCGACGAGTTCTGGCCCGATGTCGCCGACAGCCAGTGGTTCGGCGGCAACGCCGAAGGCTGGGAACGCGCGCCGTACTGGCTCGACGGCGCGATTCCGCTCGCCTGGATCCTGGACGATGCGCCGATGAAGGCGCGCATCACGAGATACGTGAACTTCATCGTCGGTCACCAGCGGGCCGACGGCTGGTACGGACCGTATCCGGAGGATGCCGTCGCGAAGCGCTATGACATGTGGGCGATCCTGCTGGCCAACAAAGTGCTGGTGCAGTATCACGACGCCACCGGCGACGCCCGTGTGCTCGCCGCCGTGCAGAAGAGCCTGCGCGCGATGGCCGCCGGCCTCGAGCGCACGCCCCTCTACAACTGGGGCAGGTTCCGGTGGTACGAGGGCCTCGTGCCGGTGTTCTACGTGTACGAACGGACGAAAGAACCCTGGCTGCTCGATCTGGCGCGCAAGCTTCGCGCGCAAGGCGTGGACTTCGAAGCGCTCTTCGCGACCGAGGATCTCGCCGTGCCGACGCCGCGCCGCGGCCTGTGGAAATGGACCAAGCACGTCGTGAACACGGCCATGGCGGCCAAGGCCTCCGCGCTCAGCTGGCGGCTGGACCAGCGCGCGCGCGATCGCGCGTGGCCGGCTTCGATGATCGCGTTTCTCGACCGCCATCACGGCCAGGCCACGGGCATGTTCTCCGGCGACGAATGCCTGTCGGGCAGGAGCCCGGTCCAGGGCACCGAGCTCTGCTCGGTCGTCGAGTTCATGTACTCCCTGGAGATCCTGTTCTCGGTGTTTGGCGATGCAGCGTTCGGCGATCGCCTGGAGAAGGTCGCGTTCAACGCCCTGCCCGCGACGCTTGCGCCCGACATGTGGTCGCACCAGTACGACCAGCAGGTCAACCAGGCGCAATGCACGATCAACCCGGACCATCGGTGGTCCACCAACGGCCCCGAATCGAACCTCTTCGGACTCGAGCCGAACTACGGCTGCTGCACGTCGAACCTGCACCAGGGATGGCCGAAGTTCGTGTCGCACCTGTGGATGAAAACACCCGACGGCGGCGTCGCGGTCGCGGCGTACGCGCCGAGCCGGGCCACGTTCGACTCGCGCGGCGTGGCCGTCACGGTCTCGCTCGACACCGACTATCCGTTCCGCGACACGCTCACGCTCACCGTGGCGCCCGAGCGCGCCGCCCGCTTTCCGGTGGTGCTGCGCGTGCCCGCGTGGGCGACACGAGCCACCGCGCGCATCGGCGCCGGCGCGCCGATACCGATGGCGCCGGGCACCATGCACCGCATCGACCGCGAATGGAGCGGACGCGTGGAGATCGCGATCCGCTTTCCCATGACGCCGATGATCGTCGAGCGCGACAACGGCGCCATCGCGATCGAGCGTGGCCCGCTCGTCTACGCGCTCAAGCTCGGCGAAGCCTGGACGCGCGTGAACGCCGACCAGCCGCATCGCGAGCTGCCGCACGGCGACTTCGAGGTGCGGCCGACCACCCCGTGGAACTTCGGGCTGGTGACCGGCGGCGGCGGTGTGACGGGCCTGACCTTCGAGGACCGTCCCATCGGCGCGATACCGTTCTCGCCCGACGGGGCCGGCGTGGTGGCCACGGCTCGCGCCCGGAAGATCCCGTCCTGGAAGCTCGAAGCGGGCTGGGCCGCGGAGATCGCGCCACCCGACAGCGCCTGGGCGGATCCCAGCCGGCGCGTCGCGGACGGACCGGAAGAGCCCGTCACCCTCATCCCTTACGGCTGTACGAACATTCGCGTCACGGAATTCCCCAAGCTGACGTAGACCGAGTACCGTCAGCAGACGGATGCAGCCCGGCCGTCCTATTTTTGCCGCGTGTAGGTGATCTTCATCACCTGCATCTCTTTCCCGTCGGGACCCGGCGCGTAGGCGGTCATGACCCGGCCCCCGCCGCCGGTCCACTCTGAAACCGACCGCGTCTTCACGACCTTCCCCGTCATGTCGGGCCCTTCCATCCAACCGCTCCACTTCTTGGTGGCCGGATCGTAGGTGCCCTCCGTCATCGCCACTCCGGTCGACATCGAGTCGGTCCAGCTGCCGATGTACTTCTTCTTCGCCGGATCCCAGGCGACGACACCGTGCCCCTGGAACGGGCCGTCCGGACCTTCCCCCTTGAAGTCGGTAATGAGGCACAAGCCCGTGCACCCGATGGTATTGACCTCCACCCCCTTCATCGTCATCGGCGGCGCGCCGGGTCCGGCGTTCAGTTCGACAACGGCGTTCCAGGTGCCCTCGTCCATCTTGAGGATCGCGTGTTCGGGTCCCGGCTTGGGCATGGGCGGCCCTTGCTGCGTACCCGTCAGCGCAGTGACGGATCCTGCCGTGCCCACGACTGCGACCGCGATCGCGCATCGAACCGAGCGAAATAGACTCATGGCATTCACCTCCGGCGCCAATATACCGCTAGACCATAGGGAAAGACCGACCCGCCCTTGTCTCAGAAGCGGACTCTCAATCCCACTGGGAATGTGCCGGCGGACGAGGTAAGCTGCGCCCACCGGCAGTGCGGTCACTGAAAGCCTGGCCGCCGGCGGACTGCCCCCCGTCCCCTGCTGCGCGGTCGCGGCGCTCCCCGCGAAGAACCAGACAGCGGCGACGGTTGCGACAATCCTCATTGCGAGGATCGTACAACACTCTTCAAACCTACATCTTCAGCGCCACCTGCACGAAGCGCGGCGTGTACGGCGATCGCGCGCCGGGGAAGCCCCATCCCCGTGCTGGCGGCGGTGATCTCCCGATGGTGCTGATTACGCTGCCGCGGGGATTGAAGGGAAAGTCCGACCAGCACCGCGCAATCGCGCGGTGGACGCTGCCGTTATGGATGAACGTGTCCACCGGCGTGATCGTCTACCTGATGCTGTATCAACTGTAGTGAGCCGCCCGCGTCGCGGATTTCGCCTTACCGAGTAGCAGCGGCCCGCAATTGTCGTCGATGAGCTTGCGGGCAGTCGACATACAGGAAGTCTACCGCGCATCGCCGCAGGCGGCCACGCGCGATCGGACCGGGAAAGTCGGTC